>PBBE01000012.1 GCA_002716485.1 Actinomycetota bacterium | reverse complement strand
TTAGCTGAAAACATGCATCGCACCGACATTAACCCTGTCGAAATGGCCGATGCCCTCATGGAAATCAAAGAAAAATCAAGCTTCACCCTCCAACAAATTGCCACCGCCGTAGGTCGAAATATCGATAGTATTAAACAATACTCCAGAATCAGCAAACTGAGCCATCAAGAAAAAACCCATCACATTCAAAATCAGTCCTCTAAAAATGACATCCTCTTATACCTAGCCAAAAGTGAAAAGAAACCCAACAATGAATTACAACTTGTAAAACAAAAAAACAAAATTACCTTAAAAACCATTTCGATTCACACAAATGGAAAAAATAAAGACAGTAAAGAAAGCCTAGAAGAAAAAATAAAAATAGCGAACGCGTTTATTAAAGAAGCCCAAACACTATTAAACACCCCTAAATAACAAAGTGTACTCAGTACACTCCCCCCCACACTAAATTAGAGATCCCGTTCGAACATACTAGCAAAGCCCAAAGCGGCCCCCATTAACCCCATATCTTTCAAAATACTCACCATGGCCATTTGCTCCATCCCAGGCACCCCCATTAAGGGCATATGAACCGTAATAATAAATGTTAATAAAAGTAAGGCCAATAACTGACAAGCCAAGGCTGATAAATGCTTAAATACAATACTAAGCCCGGCAATAAATAAACAAAAGCCCACCAAATAAACCCAAAACATAGGCACTGGCAACCAAGTCGGCACCATAGACACCATCGTATCCGCATGAAAATAATGAAGCAGTCCAAAAATAATAAACGGGACCCCATAAATATACCTTGCACTATTTAACATCATTTTTGGTAACATACTGGACCTCCTTTTTTTAACCTAATTTTAAACCAAGCCCTCCTTTCCCCTTCCCCAAAAAAACCTCCCCATACTATCATGATACTATTAAATCATTTAAAAACAAAAAACATTATAATTCAAAACAAAGTAAAACTAAAAAAAACCACAACAGAACCACAAATACCATAAGATTATATCAACCAAGATCTACTGCCATTTATAATGGCATCCCACAAAAAAACCCACTATTCCCCATTAATTTTCAAGCAATACTCCCTTAAATTATCTGGTCATTTATGACAACAAACAAGCACAAAAAGACAATTAAGTATTGACAACAAATATCCCCCATGTTAAAAAAGACTGTATCCATCAACGACGTATTTGTAATATCATCGAAACAAAATTGTTGAATAACGGTATTGCATCCCTTTTAAAAAAAAAGGAAATGGACATTTGAACAACAATCATCATCAAAACTTTTTAAAAACCCATCAACCCCCCAGAATCACACCCTCCCCTAGCACACTAAATATTCGACCCAGCCAACAACTCCCCACCCTAAGCTATCCTGCACAAAACTGGGACACCATCATTGACATTATCCGTTGGCGAGCCATTCACCAACCCTATCAAACTGCCTTTTCTATCTTAAATAATGAAGGTAATATCAAAGAAAGCATAACCTTTTACGAGCTTAATGAACAAGCCAAGCAGATTGGGTCCTATCTCGTTGAAAAAAAGCATTGTGGCAACCGGGCCCTACTAATGTATCCATCTAGCATCGAGTTTATCACCGCCCTTTTAGGCTGCTTTTACGCCAATGTAACCGCCGTTCCAATCTATCCTCCTAAATTTAATAAATCCTCTCCACGATTAGATGCCATCATCGAAGACGCCACGCCCAGTGCCTGCCTATGCCCCGAAAATATCATCCAAAAGATTCATCAAAAGAAAGAGCTCTTTCCCAAATTAATGGACACCCATTTAGTGGCCACTGATACCGAATTACCCCCATCCCAAGACCATCTTTTAAAACTACCCTACGCTAGTGAACTCGCCTTCCTTCAATACACCTCTGGATCAACCTCCACACCCAAAGGGGTCATGGTCAGTCACCATAACCTCATGGCCAATGCCAAACAAATCCAACTCAATCACAACTTCACTGCCAATGATATCGCCGTTTATTGGTTACCCAACTTCCATGATTTCGGACTCATCTGCGGTATTATCGAGTCTATTTTCACTGGTTACAAGACCATCCTATTTAATCCAAGCACCTTCATTCAACGTCCTTTACTTTGGCTAGAAGCAATGTCAACATTTAAAGGCAGCATTAGCGGCGCCCCCAACTTCGCCTACGACTTATGCTTAAAAAAAGCCAAAGAAAGCGACCTAAGCCACATTGACCTATCCGAATGGCGCGTCGCTTTTAACGGTGCCGAACCCATTCAAGTAGAAACATTGAAAAATTTCAGCAAAACCTTTGCCAATAACGGGTTTAGAGCGAGTACATTTAGTCCAGGTTATGGATTGGCTGAATCTACGTTAATGGTCAGCGGCGGCTATAAAGTTGAAGAAAAAGACCATTTATATAAAGCCCCTCAAAATCAAATCACCAATGCCCATGAAATTCAATATCCATTGGCCAATTGCGGAAAAGTATTTGCTGATACCAATGTTAAAATCGTTAATCCCAAAACCAAAATCCCATGTAAACCATATGAAGTAGGTGAAATATGGATTAAAAGTGACAGCGTTGCTATTGGCTACTGGCAAAATAACACCGCCACAATCACTACATTTCATGCCTATACTAAGGACAAAGAAGGCCCCTTTTTACGCAGCGGGGACCTTGGATTTTTAGACCCCAAGCAATATCTTTTCATTACAGGAAGACAAAAAGACCTGCTCATTATTAATGGTCGAAACATTTATCCCCAAGACATTGAAATCACCCTACTCAAACACATCCCCCAGCTCACCCAATGCATCGCCGTAAGTATTCATATTAACAATATAGATCAAATCGTAATTGTGGGCGAACTAAAACGCAGCGAAATCAAACACCTAAATCCAGGTCCTCTCTTTGAAAACATGGGCCATTTAATCCAAGAAGAATTCGCACTAAGCCCCTACGATATGGTACTCATTAAACCATTAAGTCTACCCAAAACATCCAGTGGTAAAGTCCAACGTCAAGCATGTGCACAGGACTACTTAAATGGACAGTTATCCACGATTACCCAGTCCAAAGATCTTATCCAATCAAATGACTCACCAAAAGAAACCTTAACCGATATAGAAAGTCTCACCTTAAAAATATGCCAAGATAAATTAAGTGCCCCCCATTTAAGTATCCACGATCAATTCAGCCAATTCGGTGGCAACTCTATCCAAGCCATACAAATTCAAGCTGAAATCCAAGAAACATTTGGAATTACAATCTCATTTGAAACCCTATTTCAAGCACCCTCTTTTAAAGCTTTAGCTAGCCAAATCAACCAACAGCAACTCGAAGAAATTGCCGCCTTAGCAAGCTCATAAAATTCCCACCCCCCCATTTACTTAATAAATTACTCCTCTTGAACAAATATTCGTTTACATCAATTTTGAGCAGGCACTCTCTTTTGTTAAATTAATTAGTCTTCTGAAGAAGACGTTGATATCCCTGATGAAGTAGAATTAGAGGCAACTTGTGAACTTATGGGAAGTAAAGTTCCATCGCCAACAGAAGCATCATCAGCAGCACGTGATAACGCTTGTCTGTCGTCAGCATCAGCATCAAGTCCAGAGCCACCATCAGCTACACTTTCCTTTAAGGCATAGAACTCACTTCTCAGGCGCTCAATCGAACTCTTTAACTCCCGATAGTCAGCCCCACTTGTAGCTTTTCCAGAATCCACTATTGTACCAGGCCCATGTACTACAGGATCATAAATTACTACTTGTCCATGTTCTCCTGATGATGATGATGATGATGCTTCTCCTTCTCCTTCTCCTTCTCCTTCTACTTCTACTTCTACTTCTACTTCTCCTTCTGATTCTGATTCTGATGTCCTAAATGCTCCTGGTGGAAGACTTGATGAGACTAAACTTGAGCCATCTTCTCCTCTCTGCCTATCGGGAGACCCTACTCCATCTTCTAATGAATCAGAAATTAAACCTGGCGGTAGCACTGATCCTCTATCACCTTTACGGGAACCACAACACGAACGTGTTATCTGTTTAGTAAACATAACCACTTTATACAAACATGCAAAGGCCAAAACAAAAGTAATCGCATCAATAAAAAAACTAGATTCCGGTGGCAGCACATCATCATCAACAGACCCACTCTCTTCTTCTGGTAAGCTCAATATCATATTATTTCTTTCTAAATGAAAGTAATGCCTCGCATCAAATAAATCTTGGCCACCCTTCAAAGAATCAAAAGAAAAGAAAGTAACAAAACTAAACGTTAATGGAAATTTAATTTGACCATACCTCCCTCTCTCTAAATCCAACCCATCCAACCCATCCCCACTTTCACCACTTTTTTTCATAAAAAGCAAAGTAACCCCGTCAGGTAAGTTCAACCGCTGATGAACACCCTGATCAGGGTTGGCATAAATAACCATTGACTGAGGACGAGTACCTGTACACACCAATTCAAACTCAGATATATCACTAGGTACCCTCACAAAAAACTTATGCTGAGCGTTAACATTATTAAGATGCAAATAAGTCACAGAGCTAGAAAGACGATTGATATGATTTCTACCATCAACTCCAGTTGTAATAAACCCACCTTTTTCCAAATCAAATTGGATATTTGTATAGCCACGAACATCAACCCTCATATTAGTAGCCACTGGCAAGCTCCTCGCCTTTAATGGCGGTGAAGAGGGCAGCAAAACTGAAAGTGTCGGATTATACTGATAGGCCGATATTATATCAAAATCATGTACAGCAAACCGCCCCGGCTCTAAACGCCCCTCAGTATAAGCAAGCTCCAAAATCTTCTGTAATTTCCTCCTCTTATAGGCGGGTACATCAGACACACGTAAGGAAGAGATTTGCTGCTCAAATGAATAGAACCCTTTGTCCAAAAAATGAGGGAAGTTATCATTAGAGTCTAAGTCAATATCCCATCCTTTATCTAAAATAGCACTCTTTAAATTACCCTTAGTAATACCAAGATCATGATAAGGAAACCCATCCCCTAAGAACGACTGACCTAATATACTTTGAGAGACATGAAGAGGAAGTCCATTCACTTGATCCGTTCTAGATCCACTTAACATATACATCACTAATTTTCGCGAATCTTCATTCACAGGCACTCTCGGTGTATTCATTACCCACCTAGTAGGTCGATAACAAGGCTCACAGTTAGAAATCTCCCAGTCCTCCGGACAGCGATTCAAAACGCCAGGATAATGTTGAACCTGAAGCGCACCTTCCAAATAACGAAACCCATGTGAAGCTGTAACGGCACTCAATCCCCTGATACCAATCTCCTCCAAAATAATATCAAGAACATCAGAAACCTTATCCGAAAAAACCCCATCCATAACAATGGTAATATTATTTAAACCCGCAAAAGGAAGCAATGGCGAAAACCGCATCAAAGACCTCGCTTCTAAGCGACCTTGAGGGAAATAAAGGTGTAAAAACGAATGAAATGACTTCCCCAATAAAACGGAGCGAACCTGATCATCTGATACATGATCAATCAAATCAAACGCAAGGGACTTTAAAGCCAACGCATCAGCATCCTCAGCCCTAAAGTCACCCCCATAAAAAGCGACCTGTCTACAAGTCAACGCTTCCGCTTCACATATGCCACTAGAATCTGAGGCACCTGGAATGACCTGAGGAGTGCTCTCATTAGAGCCACTAGTACAATCAGTCGAAGACAAGGAGCGCGCAGAAAGAGCAAGAAGACTCGTCTCTGGAAGAGTATTACCATTAGACACGCCCCCACGAAACAAAGCCATCACCGCGTCTATCCCTTTTTGCAATAGATCTGATAAGCCCGAAGATTGCGCTAAAACAGAAAACCCAGATATTCCCCCTCCCCCATTTACTACAGAAACAGCCATAATACGATTACTCCTATGATCATTCTCTTTTTTATATAATTTAAATTTTAAAATATATTATACAAAAAAACAGAAAAACTGACTATCCCACACACGAAAAAGAATCTAAGAACATCACCCCATTAAACGCATCAGCACCGTTTTTAACCAACTATTTCGTTGAATTAACATTAGAATAAATGTAAAACAAATTAGTTAGCACTTCCTTAGTAGCAGCCTCTAAATTTCCATATAAAACTCTAAATTTATCTGGGTGAACAAGCGTCTGAAGTACTCTAAAATGAGACCGGTCTAAATCCTCTAACTCATTTGCATTGCGTATTTCATTAAGTTTACTTAAAAAGTACTTATTTGTGGTCCAAAAAAGTCTCACTGTAACTTGAATAAGTTCCAACTGCTCTTTTTCAGAATACTCCTTTTCAACAATCTGAGCTTTAGGTACTTCCATTAACATATTCATACACTGCTTAAACTCATCCGAGGTCATATTAACAAGAGGTCGATCCGTCTCCTCTACAAATGTTCGAAGCTGATCAAAAGAATCATTCGCCGGTAATAACGCCCCCAAATTAAAATAATTAAACGCCATATAAATAGAAAGCGCCCCACCCACCCCTCTACAAACACGACTTACCCCTCCTTCAGAGAAACATGAAAAATGACTCGCGTGTAAAATCAACAATAAAGCAGATAATTGAAGTCCCACCTGAACAAAGTCAGCCATAGATAGCGACATCATCAAAGACGTGGATGGATCATCCTGTATATCAGTGGATCCCAGTTGTAAAGTATCATCAAAACCAACCTGACCAAAAACACTAATTAAAAATAACCCCATAGACCATTTAGGAAACGTATTTAAACACCACCCCTGCAGCATCAAGTCAAAAACAGATTCAAAATCATGACGACTGACTAACCCGATGATATTAATCACGGTAAACATAAACCCGATGACTTTAATATCATCCATAGTGGTTTGCCATTCTAGAGGACTTACGCTTTCAGAAACTCCTAAGCAAGAGCGAATACTCAAAACCCCAGATAATCCCAAGTTTACAACACGGCCAGGTAGAAGTGTCATCTTAACCAGGCTATCATAAGGATCCTCATACGCCTTAGACACCTCAACTCGAAATAAATGACGCCACATATTAGCTAGACGTCCTAATTTAAGTTCAGAGTATTCGTCATGATCGTCTATACCAGATATCAACTGGCTCCAAGCCCTTAACCATATCTCTACTTGATCAATCGCATTCTGACCATTAAATTCAAGCACCTGAGGCACACAAAATATATTAGGTTGGTTAATATGTGCAGTAGCGGTAGGCCGTTCCGCTGCTTGATTAAATAATTTCATTTCCTGTAGCAAATTAAAAAAACGACTTAACGGGACCTTTGATATATCAATAACAAATTGACGAAAATCATCTTTCATCTCCCCTTCCAAGTATTCATCTAAAACAAGAAATGTGCGATATAACTGTGACTCAAACACCTCTAAAGCATTTTTCTTTAACTGATTATATTCTAGATGCTCACCCCGAACACGACGCCTCTGATTGGCAAATATCCTACCCAATGCATTTTCAAAGTTAACCGCATTATCCAAATCCCCGTCCTGAGCACCCTCAATACGGTTATAACGCTCCAATAAGGAAAATAACACCTTATCATCAACCACTCCGGCTTTAAAAGCTCGCATCGCATAAATTTGACGCCATATCTCAAAAAAAGAAACATTATTATTAGCAGGAAGACCCGTCCGAAACATGCCGTTTAAATTTTTAGAAACCTGATGCTTCCAAAAAAACTGTTTCTTTAACCGCCTTAAACAACGAATCGCATGACCCGAAGAGCGCTGCAAATCAACGGTCATTGCAAGCACAAACCCAGGACTACCTTTTAAATAGGGGCTTATCCCTTTAAAATCAAATCCAGCACTCAAAAATAAATCCCCTAAATATACTCTTTATTTAAAATCAATACATTCATTTATTATATAATATAAATAAAAATAATTCAACAAAAAAACAGCGTCAAAGTTTATCTTAAATCAAGAAAGCTATTGGCAGAACCTAAATTCCCCTTTATACTAATATTTATCCCAATATACATTTAACGCACCTATACATTCTTTCCAGAAAATTCTGTGATATTTTAAAAAAAAAGGGGCACGCTTGAACAAGCTGAACACAATCACCTATTTTCTTAATAAGGCTTATCTTTCATGAGCAATAACGCCCAAAAGTTAGAAAGCCTATCCTTAGAAGAACGACGTAAGTTACTTCAACGAAATGAACCGCCCCAGCCCTCTAAAACATGTACTAAGCTAGAACAACGCATGTACTTTTTACAAGACCTTCACCCGAGAAGTAACGCCTATACTTTATATCCCTGCTTCGAAATCAAAGGCCCATTGGATATCAAACAACTCAAACATAGCATCAATCAACTGGTTCTACGTCACCCCAACCTTCGATGTTCATTTCAAAAATCAGGCCCTCACTTAAGAAAAGTGATCCACGAACAAGCCCATGTAAACATTCAACATCATCAACCCCCAAAAGGCCCTGAACAAGACTTGCAAATCAACGCCCTTTTAATCAAAGAAATCCAAAAACCCTTTAACTTATCTAAAGGCCCCTTACTACGGGTCCATCTCATCCAAAAAGATCCCAATACCCATCAATTGCTCATCCATATCCACCATATTATCTCTGACGGATGGAGCATTCACTTAATGATCAAAGAGATTAGTGCCCTATATAATCAACACCCTCTTGCCCCACTCAAACAAGCCCAAGCCAGTAATCCCAAAAGTAATATTGAGTTTTGGAAGTCCCACCTAAAAAACCCTGCCCCCCCCGTAACATTCCCCCTTCAACACAACCGCCCTAAACAACATCATACCCAAGGAGCAGAGTTAATTGGCCAAGTACCTAAACAATTAAGAGCAAAAATCCAATCTTGGTGTGACCAAAAAAAAGTAACCCCTTTTCTTTTTTACTTACTCATCTTCCAAACATTACTCGCCAAATACACCCAAAAAACAGACCTTATCCTAGGCCACCCCATCGCCAATCGAAACAATACCCAGGATCTAAATTGTATTGGCCTATTTAGTAATACCGTTGCCCTTCGACAACAGTTGAATCAAGACAGTCGACTAGATGCCCTCCTTCAAGATACCAAACCCCTATTATTTAGTGCCCTTCAAGCCCAAAGCACCCCCTTCGACGATATTATTCAAGCCATTAACCCCCAACGAAACCCCAACGAAAACCCTTTATTTCTGATCATGTTTAACTTCCAAAATGAGCCCAGTTATTCGCTAAATCTGGACAAACTTCAATGTCAAGCTATCCAAGCTCCCATTGCCCATGCCTTGGTTGACCTAACCCTAGATATCTGGGATCAAGAAGACACATACCGACTCCAATGGTGATACCACTCACGCCTTTATACCTCCCCCTTTATTCAACAAATCAACCACCATTATATTAAATTACTTGAAAGTGCCCTTCAAAGCCCTGATATCCCTTTACTCAAACTCCCCTTCTTAGATAAACGAGATAATATCCTACTCACTCATACGCTCAACCAAACCCAAGTCCCTTATTCAAGTAAATGCATTCATCATCTCATTGACGAGCAAGCCCTAAATACCCCATCCAAAACAGCCATCGTCTTTGAAAACACGCCATTGTCTTACCAAACACTTTATGAACAAAGTAACCAATTGGCCCACTACCTCCAATCAAAAGGAGTTCAAAAAGGAGACATTATCGCGGTATTAATGTCACGATCTCCAAAAGTCATTATCACCTTTATTGCCATTATGAAAGCGGGGGCATGCTACCTTCCCATTGACCCGTCCCACCCCAAGTCACGTCAAGAACACTTGATCGCAGATAGTAACACAACGTTCTTAATTCAAGAGTCAACAAATACAGACAGGCCAATGATATCAACATTATCATACGCTGACCCCCAAAAATCAAGCTTCCCTACGACACCTATCAACCATCACACTTCCCCACAAGACCGACTCTATATTCTTTACACCTCCGGTTCAACAGGCACTCCCAAAAGAATTGCCATCCAACATCAACAAGCTCAAAACCTCAGCATCGGGTTCAATCGCGTTCTCTCCGCCACCGAACAAAGCCCGATCTTGGCCATTAGCAATTATTGTTTTGATATCTCTTATACCGAACTCATTCACCCCCTTACTCTTGGAAACACAATCGTCATGGCCAATGACCAAGAAAAAAACCATCCCCAAAAGATCCAAAGGCTCATCCAAAATCATCATATCAAGTGCCTTCAAATAACCCCCTCACAAGCCCAACAAAGCCTATCAATATTCAACAAAAACACAAGCCCTTCTCTTCAACATGTCTTTCTTACCGCAGAACCGCTATGTCCAAACTTAGCCAAGACATTAGCCAATGCACTCCCCCACTGTCACCTATATAATGCCTATGGACTCACTGAAACCTGCATCTGGTCTAGCATCTCTAAAATAAGCCCCAAACACCCCATCTCTATCGGCACCCCCATGGCCAATACCCGACTCTATTGCTTAGATGAGCAACTCAACCCTCGCCCCTTTCATTGTATTGGGGATATCTGGATCAGCGGCATTGGCGTCAGTAAAGAAACCAGTACCGGAGACATTGTCCCAGACCCATTCTATCCCAAATATATGATGTATCGTAGCGGTGATAAGGGATATTGGGGAATGGACCATCGCTTATATTTTTCGGGTCGAAACGATCAACAACTCACACACTTTGGACATCGAATCAATGCCATTGAAATCAAAAACAACCTCACGAAACACCCCAATATTGAAAGTTGTGATATTGTAATCCATCATATCACCCAAGCACTCACTGCCTTTTTTATCCCAAGCCAAGCACCGAGCCCCAATCAATCAGAGCTCAATACTTTTCTATCTGAACGCCTACCCTACTACATGATCCCAAGCCAGTATATTGAAATGTCAGCCCTGCCTGTAACCCCCCATCAAAAAAGAGACTTAAAGGCCCTAGAAACCTATCCCATCGACCCCACTCATCTCAGTTTTACAACCCAAAGCAACCTAAGCACCCAACTTACCCAACTATTTGAAAAACACTTATCTATTCCCATTACTGACACCCAAGCATCATTTTTTGACTTGGGCTGCCACTCCATAATGCTCACCCAAATCCATCAAGACATCCAATCTCAATGGAAAATAGAATTCCCTTTGCTCCATCTTTTCGAAGCCCCAAACATCGACCTTTTAAGCAACTTACTTCAACCCCTTATCCCTAAAAAAGACCCTGGTTCTAAAGCACCCATTATTCAATATGAATCCCTATAAAGACAATATTGCCATTATTGGTCTTGCTGGTCGCTTCCCTAAGGCCACGCTACTGAGTGAGTTCTGGCACAATATTCAAACCCAAAACGACTGCCTAAGCACCTTCAGTGAACATGAAATGGCCAAAGATGGCATCCCCAAACACTTACGCCAAAAAAAAGACTATATAAATCGAAAAGGCATCATCAAAGGCCTTCCTTACTTTGACTACACTTTTTTCAAATACGCCAAAAAAGAAGCCGAAATCATAGACCCTCAACAACGCATCTTACTAAGTATTGCTTGGGAAGCCCTTCAAGATGCCAATATCACCCCTGATTCTTACCAGGGAACTGTCGGTGTTTTTTGTGGCACCGGGCGAAACGACTACTTTGATCGCCACGTCAAAGCCACCCTTGATCCAGATGATCCAATCGCCAATTACAACGCCTACCTGGCCAACGACAAAGAATTTGCCGCGACTCGTATCGCCTATAAACTCAACCTAAAAGGCCCCGCAATAACCGTCCAAAGCGCCTGTTCAACCTCCTTAGTGGCCATCCATTTGGCCTGCCAAAGTCTTTTATCACAAGAAAGTGACCTTTGCCTTGCAGGGGCAGCCAGCTGCAGCTTACCCACCCATGCCGGCTATGAATTTCGTGAGCACTTTATATTATCAAAATCCGGTCAAGTGGCCCCCTTTGATGAAAACGCAGATGGCACCCTATTTAGCCAAGGGGCCGGAATGATCGCACTAAAGCGTCTAGAAGATGCCCTCAGAGACCAAGACCCCATCTATGCCAGTATTATTTGCAGTAAAATCAATAATGATGGCAAGCAAAAAATGGGGTTCACCGCCCCTAGCCTCTCCCAACAAAGCGACCTGATTAAGCGCTGCCTAATCGACTCTCAAATCGACCCAAAAGACTGTACATTAATGGAAACCCATGGCACCGGCACGCGTTTAGGGGACCCGATTGAATTTAATGCCCTACGCCGTGCCTTTCCCGAGCAAGCTCAGCCCCATTGTGCAATTGGTGCCATTAAAGGTCATATTGGCCATACTGACACTGCCGCTGCTGTTATTGGTCTCATCAAAACCTGCTTAAATCTAAAATTTAATACCATTACCCCTTTATGTCATTTCAAACAAGCCAACTCCCACTTAGAATTAGATAACAGCCCCTTTTACTTCCCTAATTCCTCGATGCCACTAAATGACGCAGCACATCAATTTGCAGGCATCAACGCCCTGGGCGTCGGTGGTACCAATGCCCATCTTTTATTAGCCAAAATCACCCCAGACACTCAAACTGGAATCCAAGCCCGACCCTTTATTTCTACTCAACCTCGTCAACCCAACACAAGTTTATCCCCTAGCTATTGCTGGCTTGAACCCACAATTAGCCAAGAAGACAAATTAGTGAACCGCCCCTCGTATCCAAAACCCAAGTCAATATTAAGTAAATCCGAGCACCAACAAATATGGAATTCTCTATTGGGCGAACCGATCCATGATCACAGTGACTTTTTTGAATTAGGTGGCGACTCAATGCTGGCCATCCAACTCATTGAACAACTCAAACAAAAATACGCCATCAATATTTCAGCTGAACACCTACTCGCTCAAGCAAAATTCATGGATTTTCATAACTCAATCACACAACAAATGCCCATTGCTTGGTCAAAAGAACTATATCAACAAACCCCTTTACTCAGCACATTAAAAAACCCAAAAAGTAAAGACCTCCTCTTTCTGATTCACCCTATTGGGGGACACAGTTTATTCTATAAAGCCCTTTCCGATCACTTGAACACTAGCGAACAAGTCATCTCCATTCGTAGCAGTGGTCTTCATCAAAATGAAGTCATCTTGAATTCAATCCCAGAAATGGCCCAGCACTATCTTACCGTCATTTATGACCACTATGGCCCCCATGCCAATATCAACGGCTTAATCGGCGCCTCCTTTGGCGGATTGGTCGCCTATGAAATGGCCTGCCAATTATCACCTAAGAAACAAATCCCCTTTATCGGACTTATCGATACTCCAAGCCCAAAACAATTCCCCAAACTACCCAGTAATACAAGCATGATACTCTATGATATTTTTCAACATTGGCTCAATATTGACAAAAACACATTTCACAAACTCCATGAAGAAGCCGCCATCGAGCAGCTCAAAAAAGAACTGACCCAACACCACCAAATCCAAATATCAAGCACTCAACTAAACCAACTTATTCAAGTCTTTATGGCCAACCAAGAGGCCATGATCAACTACGAGCCTTTAAAAACCCCGATGAAGTTACATTATTACAAAGCCAAAACCCGACGCCCCATTGACCCAGAATCACCTGAAGCCTGGTGGAAAAATATTGGGGATCCATTCCAACTAACCCAAAGCCCCGGTGATCACATCAGCATGAACAAAGCCCCCCACGTTCAACAATTGGCCTCCTATATTGACCAAGACCTGTGCAAAAAAATATCAATGACAACATCAAAATAAGGAGACTCTCATGACAAAAAGCCAAATCGAAACCATCCATTCTGCCCCATTAATTCAAGGCTTTACCCTAACACAAAGTGCAAGCAGCATGATCAAAACAGGAATCGCCGATGCCTTATATAGTCAGTCCTTAAGCCTTACCCAACTGGCCAAAGAAACCCAACTCTCCCTTAAAAACCTAGCTCGCTTTCTACGATTACTTAAGTTACAAAACTTGGTCCAAAAAACAGGGGCCTATTATACATTAACCCCCAGCAGTGCCCCCTTAGCCAGAAAACACCCTGAAAGCATCACCTACAGCACCCTCATGCACGAGCATATCTTATATCTAAGCTGGCAAGAACTTCCCTATTGCTTACAAGATCATCGCCTTGGTTTTGAAAAAAAATTCAACAGCCCCCTATATGAGTATCTTAAAAAGACCCCTGAACAACTAGAAATTTTTAAAGGCTGGATGAAAGAAAGTCATCGAGACTGGATTATCCCCATCTTAAATCAATTTAATTTTAACCATTTCAATACCATCATTGACATCGGTGGCAGTGAAGGTCACTTATGTCAGCATCTATTACATCAATACCCCCAACTAAAAGCCAACTTAATAGATGACCCTATGGTACTAAAAACAGTAAAAAACCCCTACCCCAACCGCCTATTCCTAAGCCCTGGCTCTATTTTTGAGCCGCCCCCTATTCAAGGCGATATTTATATCCTCTCCAGAGTCTTATTAAACTGGTCCGATGAAATGGCCCTAAAGATTTTAAACTCAATATATAGCCAAATGCCCCCCTCTAGTCAATTACTCATCATTGATTTTATCAACGACGACAGTAACCCCCAGTCAATGAGTCCACTTGTCGATATTAATTTAATGGTCTTATTTGGAACCCAAACCCGCTCCTTAGGTGAATTTTCACGCCTACTCACCCAATCACAGTTCCAAGTGAGTGAAGTATTGACACACCCATCGACTGTTAGTTTAATAGTAGCAACACCAAACTAACACGAGTACTTTTCATGCTATTTGTCTATATTTTCATTGTCACTACCATCCTACTCATCGGGTTCTTACCGCTACTTTATGGCGAAAGAAAACGACATACGCTGATGTTTGCAATCAATGCATTGGCCTTTGGACTATGGATTTTTTCAAATTATATTTACCAACAAAGCCCTGATTTTTTATTTTGGACCAAAATGGCCATTTTAGGCCCTATTTTTATGCCCATCACACTACTCATTTTCATTCTAGAGTACCCCGAACCACTCAAACGACTTAGTAACCCCCAAATGGCCATTGGCTTTATTTTGCCGATTTTTCTGGCCATCAGTCTATTTCCAACCCCGTTCATTGTAAAAGACGTCCCAGTTTTCGATCAAATCATTTGGGGCCCTGGCTATTATCTTTTCTCTATTTATTTTTCACTAACATTACTCGGCGTTTTATCTTTGATGATCCGAGGTTTATTCAAGTATAAAGGTGCATCTAAAGTTCGACTAAAATTTATCTTTTGGGGGCTATCTTTAACTGTCATTTTCGGCGCAATATGCAACTTATTTCTACCCCTTCTATTTAATATCACCGCCTTATTTTCAATTGGCCCGCTATTTAGTCTGTTTTTTATTGGATTTTCAACCATTGCAATTCTCAAGCACCGATTACTCAATCTCTTTCTCATTATTAACAAATCCATTGCTTGGGCACTCACTAGCGTATGTATAATCGGTTGCCTAAGTCTAATAACCTGGCTCTACCAACGCTATTTCTCACCCGAAATCACCGGCCTTTATGTGATCAGCATGGGACTACTCTTACTAATCACCGGCACTTTTTTTCAACAACTCCGCATCAAGTTCCAATCCACTGCAAATAAAGTCTTTCTGAAAGGGCATTACAATTATAACCGACTCTTAAAACAAATTTCTGAAAGCCTAAGTGAATGCAATGATATCCCCACACTTACGAATGTCCTGAAGTCCTTATTTAAAGACGACATTGAAATTGATACACTCAAAGTATTATTACCCGAATCCTATTTAGAACGATTAAGGGGAACCTTCCCATTAATTGAACAACAAACAAACGCCAATAATACCCCACCCATCACACTTACTGAAGATGACCTAGTCATCCAAACCCTTCAAAGCCAACACCAGACCATTTTAACAATAAAAGACAATAACCACCCCCCACTCAAAGACGAACTTAAACGCCTTTCTACCGAACTTGTACTTCCAATATATACGTCAACCCATACCATCATTGGCATTTTACTTATCGGAAAAAAACTTAATGAAAACACCTATACCAGCACCGACATTGATTTATTCACTACATTAGCATCTCAATTATCCGGAGTATTAGATCGACTTAAAAAAGGACAAACTGCGGCCCAAATTGGAATCGCAAAAACCATCCAAACCCAAATCTTACCCAACACCCCCCAAATTCCCGGCCTCAATCTTACCTGCCATATGCAACCCGCCTCTGATGTTGGCGGTGACTATTATGATATCATCCGAAATAATCAACAAACTTGGCTATTTTTAGGTGATGTCGCCGGCCATGGTGTCGGCTCAGGATTAGTCATGTTTATGGTCCAAAGTATTATTAGCTCAATTTTATATCAAAACCCCGAAATCAGCCCCAAAAGACTCACCTTTTTAGCAAATAAAATCTTATGCCAAAACTTAGAACGCCTGGATGAACAACGTCCCATGACCCTAATGAGCCTAAACATGAAAACACCCAGTATATTTGAAGTTTGCGGCAGCAACGAAACCATTCACATTTTTCGACATGAAAGCCAAAAAATTGAAACGCTTCAACTCAACCACTTCCCATTAGGAATTGGATTAACGGATGAACTAGAAGAAGCCAATATTGAACAAGAGCAATTTCACCTTAACCCAAAAGATCTACTATTTATTGGTACAGATGGCATTATTGAAGCTTACAAAAATGGTGATATTAATCAAGCACAGTTCAATGAAGACCGATTACTATCTCTAATTAAAGACCATATTGACCAACCCATCGAAGAACTCAAAAGCACCCTTATTAACACGCTACACGAATACACCAACGGAATTTATCATGATGATATTACCTTTATGATTGCCAGAGCCATTTAAAAAGCCATACAAACTATGATATCATCAATATACTCTCATAAAACAACTATCCATAAAAACAAAGGAGAACTCACATGAGTATTGGGATCCAGAATGAAGAAGTAGTAATAAAAGACAATATTATTTATGTCAAAGGAAGCCTCCGACTCCCTTCTCCTCTTGATTACGACACCTATTTTGAGCCCATTAAGTCCACAATTGAAACCGCATCAATCGACACTCCTTGCAAAATTGATATTACTCAGCTCAAGTACCTCAATAGCTCCGGCCTAACCGCACTAGGCCGTCTATTTATTTTAGCCAGAAAGAAAAACATCCCCTTACACATTATTGCAACATCGGATATTCCTTGGCACAAAAAGTCCATTCCATCTCTTCAAAAGTTGTGGAATCAAATCACCGTTGATTTTTGCTAATGACCATTACTTGCTCCTCAAAAGAAAGTAATTTCACGTTCCCATATATTCTAGAAGACAATGAGCCTGATTTAAGCTTAGACTTTATTGTCCCACTCAAACTTGTTAATCATTGGAACCGTTGCAGTTTAGTCGCCAATTTTTTTGCCACTTACCAATCACAAGTATTTAAAAATAAAGACAAAGTGATCTCAATTCTATCCACCATTACCAATGAACTAATTGAAAATGCAGTCAAATTTAGCTGCGACCAGAACAAAATAGTCAAACTATCTCTACGGTACTTCAATGACCTCATCTATCTAGAAACTAAAAACACTGCTAAAAAATCTGATGCAAAAAGAATCATTCACTTCTTTGATACCTTGGAAACTGAAACCCCTGAGTCTTTATTTATCAAAAAGATAGAAGAAAACGCAGCTCGTCCAAACAAAAAATCTGAAATTGGCTTATTATCTTTAATCAAAGACTACCAAGCAAAATTTGCCTACCAAATCAACGAAGATGACGCCAATGATACCGCCACTATCCAACTCAAAACATTAATTTCACAACACTCTATTAATGCCCATTAATAACACCCATCTTCTATAAAATGACCCTATGAATTAACACAACCCAATCAATCGTTTCCTAGAATATTAAGACACATCTATGTTACAATTTAAGTGAAGATTCCACCAAGGCAAAAAAAATGAGTAAAAAAGAAACAAAAAATAATATAAGAAAAAAACCGTTGAGTACCCCCCAAAAAAAGCAAAAGACACCCACAGTAGAAAAAAGCCCTCCCTCTACAACACAAATTAAAGACTACTACACTCGCTCCAAAACCCTATTAGCACATATGGACAATCTTGAGGAACAACTCTTCGATATGAGAATTCTATTAGATACGTCTTTACAACATAGTAACGAATTAGAGGCCCTATTACCCAATTCAAATGAAAACACAGCTATTTTCAACCCCCTTATTCTAGATACACTATTTGATGCCGTATTCATTTTTGATAAGCATCATCAATATCATTTTGCCAATAAAGCTGCCATTGAATTATTTCAACTTACCCGAAATAAACTCAAAGACTCAAGCATCCAAGACATTTTCCGTTTCGAACCTGAACTAGCCTCCATTTTAACCGCCCTTTCAGAGAGCAACATCCATCATCACGCCAGCCAATACAAAGTCAAACAACAAGCAATCCAAACCCTAAGCCAATGGCGATATATTCCAACCAATACGAATCAAACATATCTAGTCATCACCTTTAAAGACATCACCAAAGAAAGCCAATATCAATCTCAATTTTATCAATCTCAACGCATGGAAAGCCTGGGGTTATTAGTCAGCGGTATCGCACATGATATGAGTAATATTATCACCCCCATCCACATGGGCATAGAAAGCCTCAAACAAACCCTTAATACCAAAGATAAAAATATCCAAATGATCTTATCTATTCTTGAAAACAGCACCGAACAAGGTAAAAATTTAATCCAACAAATATTATCATTTACCAAAGGTAATGAACTAGCACTATCTCCAAGCAATATCCAATCCGTCATTAATGACGTGCATCAATTAATCACAAAAACATTTCCTTCTACAATCGATATCCAAGTCAAATACCCAGAGATTCTCCCTTCCATTAATGCCAACAACACCCAACTTAACCAAGTTTTACTAAACTTATGCTTAAATGCAAAAGACGCCATGAGTAACTCAGGCTGTCTTACAATTTCATCTAAAGAAACATATATCCAAACCCATAAAAAAATCCCCAAAGGACATTACATCCAAGTAAGCATCAAAGACACAGGCAAGGGAATGAGTAAAAAAGAAAGTGAATTAATCTTTGACCCCTTTTATTCAACAAAGCCAAAAGAAAAAGGAACTGGCCTAGGTCTTTCTGCTGTACTCTCCATTATCAATAGCCATCAAGGGTTTATTGAAGTGCAGTCTAAGCCTCAAAAACACACTCAATTTGATATTTACTTACCAATCCCAATCTGCTAAATAAGCCTACGCAAGGGATTAAATGCAAAAAAAAGCACCGTCATCACGATTAACACCAAAGCAAAATAAAGTATATGAATTCATTAGCCAATTTCTCGATACACAACAATACCCACCCACCTATGCAGATATTGCCAACGCCTTTAATTTCAAATCTGAAGGAACAGTAAGAACCTACCTAGAGCAACTAGAACAAAAAGGCTACATCAACAGAAGTGGAAAAGCCAGAGGAATCCAATTAAATAGACCCTTCTCTCAATCTCAGATCCCAATTCTAGGTGAAATAGCAGCAGGCATCCCACAGCTCGCTTCAGAAACCCCCATGGGTTACATTGAAAACTTACCTAGTTTACAACAACATCCAAAAAAATTTGGGCTCAAAATAAAAGGAGACAGCATGATCAATGCCGGAATCCTACCTGGTGACATCGCCATCATCCAACAAGGCCAATCACCTAAAAACAACGATACCATTGCGATCTTAATTGACGACGAAGCCACCCTTAAACGCATTCAGTTCAATACAGATGAAACCTTTAGCCTTCACTCAGAAAACCCAAAATACTCCCCAATCACCATTCAAAAAAACCAAGTCCAAACACAATGTCTCGGTATCTTAAAAGGCATTATTAGGTCGCTTTAGGACCTGATATTTGATCAAATAAAGACACCATCTCTAATGCAGCAATACCAAACTCACGGCCCTTATTCAACCCTGACACTGAACATCGATCTTCGGCTTGAGATAAAGAGTCCGTTGTTAATACCCCTAAAATAACCGGAACACCTCTTTTTAATGAAACGTCCATTGTCCCTTTTGAAACTTCCTGTGCAACAAAGTCAAAATGAGGGGTCTCTCCTCGAATCACAGCCCCTAAACAAATCACCACATCAGGATGATACTCCTGAATCGCCAAATCTGTTGCCAAAGGAATCTCAAAGGCACCAGGAACCCAAATAATAGTGGCTTTGTCACACCCCGATTCAGCCAATACATTTTCAACCTCAACTAATAACGCTTTCGTTATCGTTGCATTGAAGCGTGCCGCAACAATCAATACTTTTGCAAAAGACGCTTGTGTATAGTCTCCTTTAATCCCACGAACATGTCCTAATGAATCCTCAATTTTCATTTAGAGTCATCCTCAAACATATGCCCCATCTTTTGGGCTTTAATATTCAAGTAGCCTTGATTAAAACGGCCTGCAGAAATTTCAATTGGAACCCGTTCAACCACCGTCAAGCCATACCCTTCTAAGCCCACTATCTTGGTGGGGTTATTCGTCATTAATCGTAAATTTTTTACTTTTAAATCCAATAACATCTGTGCCCCAACCCCATAATCACGTAAATCTGGCGCAAAGCCCAACTCTTGATTGGCCTCAACCGTATCACGCCCCTGTTCTTGTAAGCGATACGCTTTTAATTTATTGGCAATCCCAATCCCTCGCCCTTCCTGACTCATATATAAAATCATCCCACGACCTTCTTTCCCAATCATGGCCATGGCCGTTTCAAACTGTGGTCCACAATCACAACGCAAGGAGCCAAATACATCCCCTGTCAAACACTCAGAGTGAACACGTACCAGTACCGACTCCTGGGCTTCAATTTCGCCTAAAACAAGGGCAAAGTGATACTTCTCATTAATAATATCCCGATAGCAATGAAGTTGAAAATCACCATAATCTGTAGGCATAGCGACCGTTTCAACCCGCTCTATAAATGATTCTTTCTGAATTCGATATCGTATTAAATCTTTTATGGTCACCATTTTTAATTGATGCTTATTGGCAAACGCAACCAAATCTGGAACCCGAGCCATCTCACCATCATCTTTCATAATCTCACAAATCACCCCGGCAGGTAATAATTCACTTAAACGAGCTAAATCAACCGCCGCTTCCGTATGACCAGCCCGCTTAAGAACCCCCATTCGTCGTGCCCGCAAAGGAAAAATATGACCAGGAGAGACAATATCATCTTTTGAACTTTTCAGATTAATAAACACTTGAATAGTTCTAGCACGATCCGCAGCAGAAATCCCTGTACTCACGCCATGAGCCTGACTTGCATCAATCGATACCGTAAACGCCGTGCCCATTTTTTCTGTATTCGTTTCCACCATTTCTTTTAACTGAAACCGATCCAAAATCTCATCATCGGCAGGTAAACAGATCAAGCCCCTGGCATGTTGAGCCATAAAATTAATCGCATCTGGAGTGACATGCTGGGCCGCCATCACCAAATCTCCTTCATTTTCTCGATCCTCATCATCCACCACAATCACCATACGTCCATTCGTAATATCCTCAATGGCGTCTTCAATTGTATTAAATTTAAACTCACTCATCTTTATTTCCTTTTGAACACTCATAAAACCGATACAAATACTTAGCCATCATATCAAACTCTAAATTAACAGATTGCCCAGACTCACAAGAAGACAAACTTGTATTCGCTATAGTATGAGGTATTAAATGGCAAGTAAAACTAATATCAGTCACGTCCACCACCGTCAAGCTAATCCCATTAATAGAAATACTCCCCTTTGAAATTAAGTATTGATCAAATTCTGACGGATAAGCAACCTCTAACACAGCAAAATCACCCGAATATGAAAGAGACGCTACTTGACCTACTCCATCCACATGGCCCGTCACCACATGACCGCCTAATGGGGTTTCTAAGGTCAAACATGGCTCCACATTAACCACGTGCCCCTCACGCCAATCACGCACCGTTGTCTTTGCCAATGTTTCAGGCAAATAATCAACCGAAAACTGGGTACCATTACATTTCAATACCGTAGAACAAATCCCATTTAACGACAAAGAATCCCCATCATTAATCACTAATTTCAACGACTGATCCCATTCAAAATTAATAGTCAGCCCCTCGCCACAAGGCAAAATAGATATTACTTTTACAACCCCTTGAACTAATCCTGTAAACATTGGTCTTTCACATAATTCCCTAATATCCCATTAATAAAGCGAGATGATGACTCTGTCGAATAATGCTTAGCTAACTCCAACGCCTCATCAATCACAATACGATGAGATGTTTCCCGATCCAATAATTCAAAAAAAGCCAATCGTAAAATGGCCTTATCAACCAAGCTAATCCGGTTTAAGTCCCAACCCGTGGCATAATCCGTAATCATCCCATCAATCTTATCCCGATTTTGCCAAGTCTGCTCCGTTAATTTTAATGCAAAAACCTTGGTTTCATCCAACACTTTTAAATTCTCAAAATAAGCCAATGCGACCTCATTAAGATCCTTTTTTCTTAAATCCACTTGATACAAAACTTGCATGGCAATTTTTCGACCCGTATGCCGCTTGCCCATTTATTCTTGACCGTTCAAAAAAGTTTCTACAAAATGTGTATCAAAATCAGCATCAATAAATCGAGGTTCCTCGACCATTAATTGGTGAAAGGGAATCGTTGTCTTAACCCCATCCACAATAAATTCAGACAAGGCTCGCCTTGCCCGACAAAGGGCCTCTTCTCGATCACTACCCCACACAATCAATTTAGCCAAAAGAGAGTCATAATTGGGTGGCACTTTAAAATCCGGATAAATATAACTATCAATACGAACCCCTTTTCCACCTGGCGGTAAAAACAACTCAATGGGACCCGGACACGGCATAAACTGATTTTCAAAATCTTCTGCATTAATTCGAAACTCAATCGCATGTCCAAAATACTTAATCTCTTTTTGTTTAATAAGCAACTTCTTACTATGGGCAATCCGAATCTGCTCCTTAATCAAATCAATCCCTGTAACCGCCTCTGTAACCGGATGTTCCACCTGAATTCGAGTATTCATCTCCATAAAGTAGAAGTCCATATTCTTATCCATCAAAAACTCAACTGTTCCTGCCCCTTCATAATGAATCCCCTTAGCAATAGCAACTGCTGCCTCACCCATTTTTTTCCGAATTTTTGAGTTAAGTACTGGAGATGGCGCCTCTTCAATTAGCTTTTGATGACGACACTGAATCGAACATTCACGCTCCCCTAAATAAATAGAATTGCCCTTTTTATCCGATAAAATCTGGATCTCAACATGACGAGGCGAATCAATATACTTTTCAATATACACATCACCGTTCCCAAAACAGGCCACCGCCTCATTACTTGCAAGGTCATATTGAGACTCTAGTTCCGATTCTTCCCGAACAATTCTCATCCCTCGTCCACCGCCCCCATGAGACGCCTTAATTAACATAGGAAACCCTATTTTTTTCACCAAGGCAGGTAAATCCGCCTTTGATTTAACCACCCCTTCAGACCCCTCTAAAATAGGAACTTTAAACTTCTTCGCCGTCTTTTTAGCTTGACTTTTATTACCCATCAGTCGAATATTCGCAGGAGATGCCCCAATAAATACAATTTGATTGGCCTGACAAATTTCACTAAAATCTGCATTCTCAGCCAAAAAGCCATATCCAGGATGAATGGCTTCAGCACCTGAAACTTCAGCTGCCGCAATCACACTTGGAATATTTAA
>PBBE01000011.1 GCA_002716485.1 Actinomycetota bacterium | reverse complement strand
CTTCATTTTCTTTATGTTCGGATCGGGGGTCATTCAACCATTGGACAAGATAGGCACCTAATCGGTCCAGTTCGTCTATTAATACGGCGTTATTTTGTATGAATTGTAAGTGAGCAGGAAGGTCGTTTCTGACTGGGATTCGGGCATAGCCGGCCAATAGTCGTAAGTAGGTCAGCATGGGGATTGTTCCAGAGTCGAGCCATCGAAATCTGGCCTTAAGGTCTGGGCGGGTATGTTGAAATTGGACCTGAAGGGAGTCAATATATTCATGAAAAATGTCCATGGGATTAAGCGGGGTGTCTGGAAGTATATACTTGTCTTGGATCATCTCCCATGTATCATTCAAAATGGTCTCAAATTTTTTGATACACATATTCAGTCGACCGATTAAGTTGGGTGTGATGCCGCTGAGGTTAGGAAGGGCGCCTAAAAGGACTTGCTTTTTAGGGGCATCTTGCTGGATCACCGCTTTAAAAAAGGCAATAAGGTGGCCTTGAAGCTGTTCGATTTCGGCCCAGTCACCATTTTCCCAGAGTTTTTCAAAGACATCATCCAAGTCATAATAGACCTGAAGTTTACAAGTAGCGAGTGCCCCAAATTTAGACTCTGCCCACAAGCCGGTTCTCATATAAGTGCCAATCAGTAGTGGCAGCCCGGTCTTATGCCATGCACGTTTCGCTACGTCCCTTTTCTGCTTAGGGATAGCCGGATCAAAATGCGACTCCATAAATTGGTCAAGTTCATCTGACCATTTACAAGACTCCGATGCTAACCAAGCCATGCCTTCTGGGTGAATGGGGGGTTGGGTAAAGCGCTGTTTATGTCCAGTGAGCCCTGTATAGCGAATATGATAGGCGGCTTTTTTCATCAGTGGAAAGGGGTCGATATAGCAGGACGGCAATTTCAGGCCATGGACATTAAACGTGGTTTCAATGATGGGCAGATCAAGTTGGATGGGACGGTCACCCCATTCAATGCTTGGCATTTTGTGTCGTAGATACATATCGACCATTTGTTTTTGTTTGTCTTGAGAAAGGCCCCTAAAAAAGGGGAAGCGTTCGACAAGGCCACTCAGATCGTGATTAGGGTCGACACGTAGGCTCAGTTGCCAGAGGGGCTCTCGGGCTTGATAAGGGGTGAGCCCCCAGGTATTATGGCGGGTCATATAAAAGGTCAATGAGGCCGGGTCCTGACTGATTTGTTGAACCAGTTTATTTAAGGTGGATTCATTATCCTGATAAATACCAATCAGATGGTGCATGGCGCTATTAAGGGGTGGATTTTGTGTCTGAAGAGATAAGCAAGGGGCTGTACGAAATAATGATTCTCGCCAACACTTTTCTTTTTGCTTAAATAAATGAGGTAAAATAATGGCTGCCATCTGCGAATCTTGGATTAAGTGAACAATGGTATTATCATATTGGTCTGTATCGGACCATTTAGGTCGAGGCTGTCCCGTGCTGTACTTATCATTTAAGTAAGGCACCATGAGCTTGACCACGTCTTTTTGATTTTGTTTTACCGCTGCAACTAAGGGCTTGAGGCCGTCGTCATTTTCCCAAGATAAACAATGCTCTTGGATCGTACTTGGAGGCCGTTTCAGTAAGGAAGTAATGATGGGCCCTTTATTGTTTTCGATGGCCCAAAATAAGAGCGGCGAAAATGAGAGGTGGTCATCCGGCTCCCAGAGGTCATATTTATCTAGTAAGTTTTCAAACTCCATAGTAAGTAATTCTTGTAATTGAAATTCCATCGGTGCGTTGGACCAAGTCTCTTGACGGCTCAATTCACCTCGTTGACGCTTCGTATCTGAGGAATAGGCAATGAGTTTGGTCGCAATCATCATGGGCCTCCTAAGGGGTCTTAGAGGCGGAAGCCTCAGCCAATACAATCGCCTCAAAGGTCCAAAATTCAGCCCCTTCTTGCCAATCCAGAGCTTGCAGGCCTGCTTTTTGGGCCAAGTGGGTCAGTGTCGTCGCTAAGTCCCATTGGTTTTCTGGTGCCACTTGAGGTAAAAAGACAGCAGAGCGGCCATTTTTCTTTAAAATCATGCCATGCTGACCAATTTGAATTTCATGATAAGAGGCAACAGATTGGGCGGGGGTTAAAATGGATATTTCAATTTGAACTTCGGGCAGCTCAGAGTCGATAAGGGCAGGGAAGCGATGGTCATTAAATGCGGAGTAAATGGCATATTGGATCAGGCTGTGAATGAGGGGGCCTTGGCCAGAAATAGTCCCAATACAGCCTCGAAGCTGGCCGGATTTTTTGAGACTCACAAAAACGCCACACTCGGCTTGTAGAATGGCTGCATCAGGAATTGCGTCCGGCAGCGGGAGCTGCTCTTGATGGGCCAGGTAGTGTTTAATGCTGGCACGGGCGAGTGATAAGATGAATTGTCGGGTCTCATTATTAATTTGTATGCTCATGGGTTATGGTCCTTTTGAGATAGCCATGCTCAGATAGCTTACGGAGTGGGTCCAGTCATCATTGTCCTCTGCCGAGCGGTGATAGTCAAGGTCTTGGACACGGTGTGGACCATCTAAGGCCCGAAGCATAAGCTCAATCGCAAAACGGCCACAAATCGTGGTAGGTGTCGTCTCTATGAAGTGACGAAAACCATCGGCGTCAAGGTGATAAATATAGGCAAGCGCAGCCATATCTATGGCCTTGATTTGATCAGGGATATTGTCATGAAAGGGCGTGTAGTCAAAACGAGGGCCATAATGGGTGAAGTCACTGCTAATTAAGAGCAAGGTATCGGGTTGAAGTAGGGGCCGAATATGCTTGGCCAATGCGATGCTATCGCCAGTATCAAGCTGACCTATAATCATACTAGTGAAGGTGGCTTCAGGCAGTAAATACTGAATAAAAGGGGCCAAGATTTGGTTGCTATGCTCGTTGGCATGAACCTCGGGTGCTGAAATGGCAGATGGCGCTGTTAAGAGGGCTTGGGTATAGTCTTGGTTAATCATCAGGTCTCCTAAAGGGGTGCGTAGGGCCGTGTAATCCAAAAGACTCACTTGATTGGCTAAGTGATAATGATGACTAGGCCCGATGGCAATTACATGACGAATCGTATGAGGATCTAGTAAACGAAATGCAGCTGCTGCAGTGGCCCCACAGTAGGCATAGCCCGCATGGGGAGCAATTATGCCGGTCATCTTTGGGTCAGGACGTTGTGGGCCAAGTAAGCCCTGAAGCGTTTCTTTTAATTCAGCAGCGTCATCCGGGTACCAACCCAGTTGGGGTAATATTGAACGAAGAATACCTGAGTTGTTCATGAGTAGCTTTATTATATCATAGGGAAGGGACGGGATTAATTGAAGTTAACCAAGAGACTGGATTGATTGACTAAATGATACTGGTGACTTGACCCATTGGCAATTACATGACGAGTCTTATGAGGACCTAGTAAAATGCGCTTCCTCTTCCAAAGAGCCTGTATTTGCGGGATTGGAATCTAGCTCAGCATCCAATGCTTGATTGAAAGACCTTCACCTTTATTTTTATTCTCTTAATCGGACGGTTTATCAGAAACCTGGGCTTTATCGGTATCGTCTTCAGCTTTAACCGATTTACCGGGAGTTGCATCAGCATCATCTTCATCAGTATTCGGGTTATCTACTGGAGAATCCACCACGACCAACTCAATATCTCCTTGATCAGGATCACCCTGAGTGCGTTCCTGGGCAGCCTCGACCCTTGGCACCCTTGACGCTTGGTGATGGCTTTTATTTTTACCGTATCTAGCTAATAACAGGAGTGCAGACAGGGTTGTGATGCCGATAACAGCGAATAAAATGAATGGGTTCTGGATCGTTGCCTCAGAGCCTTTATTATGAGTGTTATTGACGATTAAAGGTCTGATGTAATCTGGGTTGTCTTCATTAGCCCATAGTGCGTCTGTTATGTTAGTCATTTTCTGGTGCTCTAATAGGTAGTTGATTTGAGTTTTATCCATTAAGTGATCCTCGTAGTAAGCCAAGATATGTGCTTGCTGATGGACTCGGATATTGTTAAGTGTGACAAGTCCAAATTTAACAGTTTCATTAGAGATTGAAAGGACCTGTTTGTTATCCCCAGGAAGCCCTAAAAAAAGACGGTTAAGATAGACGTTGTTAAAGTAAATGGTTAGGTTTTGATCAGGGTGCATGACTAGTTCTATGGGACGAGGTTGTGATGAATTAATGTAAAGTGTACGGTTAAGAAGTGGGGCAAAAATTGTAAGTGGATGGGTCAGTTTTGTTGAGTCGGATATATTGAAAATACTGGTTTTAGGCAGGCTTGATAACATAAAGGGGCTGCCATCAACGCGTCTAGAAAGATGATGATGGTGTAAATTAAAGGTCTGAATATCCTCATTTAAGATCAAGGTTGTGGCAGGTGGGATCACAATCGGGCGGTAATCAGATTGAGACACATAAGTCTCCTTGTCACGTCTGTCTAAAAAGAAATCAAGTAATTGATGATCCCTGGTACCTAATCCAAAGTTATGCTGCCTATTATGAAGGCCAACACCCGGCAGTTCTTGATTGATTGTATAGGTTTGATATCGTAATAATAATAATAGACGTAGTTGCTCGATTGCCGACTTGTTATCATGGGGTGAAAGCAAAAAACGGCTCACATCGCGCCAACTGGTAAATGTGTGATGATGATAGGAGTTTAGCTGTGTATAGTGGGCTTTAATGGGGGTACTCCAAGTACCATCGCTTTTGTATATCAAATTAAATAGGTTATTAAGTTCGGATGTAAAGGGGCGTAATTGTGCATGTGCATTTAAATCACTTTGAGAAAGCCACCCCTTCTTATTATAGGTCATCACCGTTTCTAATGGTGTTAAATGATGGGTTTCATCTGGCTTGTGTTCAGTATGAGGGTGAATATGGGGGTGGCCTGCAGAAAATTGGCAATGCAAAATCTCATGGTAAAATGTATCCATGGACATCGGGCCAAAGTCAGGTCCTGTTCTTATAAGCACGGTTGCAGGGCTAATATAGCCAGGGCCTACCCTGTTAGAGTTAGCAATTGTACCAGGTAGTATACAGCTTCCAAGGGTTGCCGGTCCAAAAGCCCTCCCTATCGGCCCAAACTCCTTTTCTGACCAACTTAAGTTTCCTGCCCTTAGCAGAAGCGGCATTAGGTGGGGGGCGTTTTCTTCTAGTGACACTTTATATAGTGAGCTAATATATCTGAAGGCATTTCTAATCATATGCTTATCCTGCAATGTAAATTCACCAGGCTCAAATTGGAACCCAAGTCGAATCTCAGGTTGTTGAGGTTGGTATCCAATACCTGGAAGTAGATTTTTATAGGAATTCAGTAAAATTTCATTGAGTGGAGAATGTATTGGAAATGGGGCTTTATTAAAGATAACTCTAAAGGTATCTGTGCTTGGAAAGACATCTGAAAATCCACCCAGAAGAGCGGTATGTGTTAAGCGATTGGCCAACCACGAATACAATACCTTATACTCAAGTTGAGCTTCTGTTGATAATGGCATCGTAATGAGGGAGATAAAGCGGTCTTGAACAAAGTGAGATCGGTTCGTATACATAAACCAATTAAGTAAGCCCCGGTAAGGGTTTGTTTTCTCTGAATTGAGATAGCCATCAGTAAGGATTTTTCCCAAGGGTTGATCGTCTCTGCTGGTATTAAAAAAATACTCATTAATATCTTGATCAGGAAATGGGGCAAGTTGATCTATCCAGTTAGTGAGATTCCAATAATGGGCATCTTCTTGATCGATAAGTGATTGAATGGGGGTAAGGTGTTCAGGTAGAGGTAATAGTTGTCGATGTTGAGAGGTCTCGACCATGGGCTGGGGGAAGGCAGGACTGGCAGGTGTTACCAGATTACATGGTGAGTCATTGAGTGGATAGGGTGGGCTTGTTTGGGGCCTTTGGACTAAGTCAGTGGTGGGTAGATTAGAGGTGGACGGTCTCGAGTTGCCTATGAACCAGGTTAGCGCACTCGTAGAAACCGCTTTTAATTGGTCAATGTTCATTAAAGTATCGGAAAGATTAAGAAATGTACTATTTGTATAATGTGCTATAGTTAATAACATAATAAGAATTCCTTGTTGAAAATAAAAAGATTTTTAAACAGAAGCCTTTAATAAATAATAGCTTCGAGGCTAGTTTAATGAAATGTTAGTGATATGTAAAGATGAAATGGTTTTCAGGCGATTTGAATAAGAATACCCTCTAAAAATTCAAGTGTCATTCGGGGTTATGGGCTTCATAGAATGGGAGGTAATTGATTGTTTGAAGTTTAATATACTCGTTTTGACTGTTCAAATTTAAAGGGGGGCTGGATAACAGGACGGAAAGAGAATTGCATCTCAGTCCATTTATTGGTATTTTGTGACTAAGATGGAGGCGATAATATGAGTACCCAATATTGGTTAATGAAAAGTGAACCGAATGTCTATAGTATTGATGATCTGAAACGAGAAGGACGAACCCATTGGGAAGGGGTTCGAAATTATCAGGCCCGAAATTTTATGAGGGACCAGATGAACCTAAACGACCGGGTATTATTTTACCATTCCAATTGCAATCCTCCTGGGATTGTGGGCTTGGCCACGGTATCTAAATTGGCCTATCCTGATTTTTTTGCCTGGGATTCAAGCTCCCCTTACTTTGATCCCAAAGCAAGTCCAGAAAAGCCGATATGGATGATGGTAGATGTGGATTATGAGGCCCATTTTTCTAAGATCATTTCGCTAGAGCAATTAAAAAACGAAGCCGCCTTAGCAGGGATGTTAGTAGCCAAAAAGGGAATGCGTCTATCGATTCAACCCGTGACTCAAGCTCACTTTGATCATGTTTTAGAGATGGCCAAGCACTAATTGGATGATTGAGATGGGTGAATAGGGAGTAAAAGTTGGAAGTGGCTGCCCTGCCGGTATTCATATTGGAGTTGACCTGACAGTTGTGTTATCGATGATCGGATTAGGCATAACCCAAAGGACATGGCGCTCTCAATATTAATATGCTCAGGTAAGCCAGGCCCATTATCTTGAACCTGAATACTGAGTTGATGGTGATCTTGGGAAACTTGAATGAAGAGTTGGTTGTCATGATCAACATTAAAGGCATGTTTGCTGGTATTAATCATTAGTTCAGATAAAATGATTCCAATGACTGAGGTCGTTTTGCTATCTAATAAAAGTGCGGGGCAATCTAGGCGGAGATTAGCGGATTTGAATTCTCGTGAAAATTGACGTTGATAGTGCTGGCAAAGCGTGGTCAGGTAACGGTTAAAGTCAATCCCATTTTGCGTATCGGAATAACAGGCCAAGCGATTGACATCCATATAGGTTTGAATGTAGTTAAGATGATCTTTGATTAAAGACTGGCAGCATGCTGAGTCTAAGAATGTGCTTTCAAGTTCTAAGATGCTGATTAATGACTGAAAGTTATTTTTGATACGGTGCTCATGTTCTTTTTGAATCTGCTCAGATTCGGCTTTAATTGAACTGATATCACTGATGATTAGTTGGGCATGGTCCTTCTTTTGGAAGAGTTGGATATGACGCCACGCTAAAGGGGTTTGGGGCGCTGCTAAGCAAATCTCAAAAGAGCCGTCTTTCCCCTGTCTCAATTGCGCTTCGATACGGGCATGATCTGAAGAGGTCAACGTTGACAAGAGCGTCGTTAGCGTATGTGCTTGAGTGCGTTGAGGTTGAGCCAAGAGACGAAGGGCGGCATCATTAATGGCCAGGAGCGGCCAAGGGGGGCTCGTATCCACGTCCAGATACCCCAGGGGTAGATCTTGATATACCGATTTAACAGGAAGCATACTTGATAAATATCACAAATAGAAGGGTTTATCAATGCATGGGTATAATAGGGGGCGTGACTTGGGGGATATGGGGCTCTTCTGATATAATAATGTCATCCATGGTTATTAGTTTTGGAAAAGGGGTCATCCACTCATTAGAAGTGGTGGGTGAGTTTACCCTGTTTATAGCTGAATTAGGAAAAAAAACCGTCACGACCCGTCATTTTTTTGACCGGGCGGTTACCCATATCTACGAGCTGGGGGTTCGGTCTGTATTGATGGTCATGGTCACCGTGTTTTTTGTGGTCTTGGCTTTTTCGGTCCAAGTATCAAGTGAGTTTATTAAGTTTGGGGCTGGTGATTTATTGGGCAAGGTGGTCGCTATGGCCACATGGCGAGAACTCAGTCCCTTAATTACCGCTGTTATTTTAGCAGGTCGGGTCGGTGCCGCCATATCGGCTGAGTTAGGGGCGATGAAGGTCAGTGAGCAAATAGACGCCATTCGAAGTTTATCCCAGGATCCCATGTGTTACCTTATTGTCCCACGTGTATGGGCATGTACGTTTATCACGCCATTACTGGTGGCCTTAGGGGATGTGGTGGGTGTCCTGTCCGGCGCTTTGGTCGCTTATACGAGTGGAAAAATTAATTTATATACTTATTTTGACTCGATCCAAAGTTTATTAATTACTGATATTACAGGTGGCATTGCCAAGGGCGCTGTATTTGGGGCCATTATCGCCTTGTTTTCCTGTTTTATTGGGATCCAGGCGTCTGCTGGTGCCAAAGGGGTTGGATCGGCGACGACCAAGGCCGTCGTCAGTAGTTTATTGGGGATATTTATTGTGAACTATTTTTTATCACTGGTATTATACTAAGATGATTTTTATTAATAATATCAACCTATCCTTTGATGACAAAGACGTAATAAAGGGCCTTAGCTTACGGGTCCCAAAAGGCGAGCGGGTGGCCATCGTTGGCCCGTCAGGGTGTGGGAAGAGTACGTTACTGCGATTAATTATAGGTTTAATAACGCCAAATGCAGGGAATATCTATATTCAAGGAACAGATATGGCCGCATTAACTGAACATAAGCGATTTAAACTTAGAGACAAAATTGGATTTTTATTCCAATCTGGCGCCCTGTTTGATTTTATGACCGTGGCCCAGAACCTGGCCTTTCCAATTATCGAGTCTGAGAAACGCATATCAGGGGCAGAATTAAGAAGCAAAATCGCCCAGACACTAGCCAAAGTGGGCATGTCTGGCTACGAAAATAAGATGCCGTCCTCATTATCGGGCGGTCAGAGCAAACGGGTGGCATTGGCACGATTATTAATGAAAGACCCTGAAATTATTTTATTTGACGAACCGACTACCGGGCTAGACCCTGTTTTATCGACGAGTATCGAGGATCTAATGATCGGGTTATCCGAAAGTGAAGGGATCACCTCGGTATTAGTGACCCATCAGATCAGTACCATTCGTCGGGTGCCTCGTTTGATTTATTACATGAAAAACGGGTCCCTACTACCCGCCGAAACATCAGAAGGGCTAGCGACGACTAGCTGTGATCAACTTGCTCATTTTATGAGAGGCGGACAGTCATGAGAGATACGAGTAAATATTTAAAAGTAGGCTTGGTTTCAATTGGCTTGATGGGCATGTTATTGGGTCTAATTTTTTGGCAGTCTAATATCTCTTTACGGCAACAAGGCTACCAGATCTTAGGGGTGTTCGAAGAAATTGCTGGCTTAAATAAAGGGGCCGAAGTTCGATATCGAGGCTTTGCCATTGGTCGGGTGATTGAGGTTACGCCTGAACCGACTGAAATTATTGTGGTCTGTTATATCCAAAATAGCATCAAAATCCCCATTAATTCTAAGGCCAAGATTTTATTTGATGGCTTAGTCGGTGAAAACTATATCAGTATTGAACCGAATATATTAGAAAAAAAGCTACTCAAAGATGGGGACTATATTGACGGAAGTTCAGGCTCAGATTTATCAAGGTTTATTGATCTGGGTTCACAGAACCTGGTCCATACGGAAGCAATATTAGAGGCCTTAAGAAAAGTCTTTACTTCTGACGATGTCAGTAGTGGCCTAAAGAGTGTGTTGATAAACTTTGATGTGATTTCTCAGCGTCTGGCCACCTTACTTGGCCAATTAGATGTGATTACCTCTAATGAGGTCTTACCTGAAATGATGGGGAATTTTTATCAGGTTTCTAAAGACCTTAGTGCGATCTCTCATGCCATTGCCAAGGACGGCGCAGGAACCGAACAGATCGCTCAGATGACCGTGAACTTATCGGAGTTTAGTGAAGATATTCGTATCATTTCAGATCGAATGGACCAGTTGTCTTCTGAAGAGAACATGGCCCAACTGGATGAAGTTATCGGTAATATGGCCAACTTTTCAGACCGCTTAAATGCCTTGTTATCCGTGGATGAGACGGAGTATGGCGAGAAACGAAATGTCTTTCAGCGAATTTCTAGTTTAGATATGCAGCCATTAACGGCAGTCACCTATGACTCAGAAGATAAGAAGGCCTATTATGAGGCAGGGCTATCGCTTGATTTTGGAGAACAATTTATTCAAGCCTCAGTAACGGATCGGAATATGGATCCCAATTCCGATCGTTATTTATACCATATCCAACATGGGGTGCGTTTTAATCCTTATTTAACCACTCGATTAGGGTTGTTTTATAAGAACCCAGGGGTCGGATTTGACTGGCGCTACAAGAAGTGGGGGCAATTCAGTTTAGATATTTATAATATAACAGACTTGGAGCTAGACTTTCGGCACCATTTTTCCTTGTTTGGGCCGATGGATGTCTTGTTAGGGGTTCGGCAAAAACCCAATTCCGATCAAATTAATCATTACTTAATGGGCGCCAAGTACCAGTTTTAAAAGAGGATGAGTCTCGTTTATAAAAATTCTGGTAGGGAATTGTCTGCTTTGTTATACTACATGGTACGATGATATTATCAGACGGAACCATACACAAATTAATTAAGTCAGGAGATTTGGTCATTGACCCATTAGAACCTGACGCCATTCAACCAGCATCGGTAGATTGCCGCTTAGGGGACCACTTTTTATTATTGGACGATCATAATGGGGTATTAACGTTTAATGACGAGATCCAGTACCGAGAGAAAGTCAGTAATGAAATGATTATTGCCCCCCATACCTTTCTTTTGGCCACGACTATTGAGTATATTAAGTTGCCTGAAGGCTACTCGGCCTTTGTAGAAGGGCGAAGCTCCATTGGGCGAATGGGCCTTTTTATTCAAAATGCCGGTTGGGTAGATGCTGGCTTTGAGGGCCGGATTACCCTTGAGTTATATAACGCCAATTCATTGCCGATTCGCCTGGAAACAGGGCGTCGGATTTGTCAGTTGGTCTTTTGTCGAATGGACCAGCCTGCCAAACAGCCCTATCAAGGCAAGTATCAAGGTCAGACAGTATCAGTAGGTAGCCGGATCTTTCAGGACCAGGCGTAATGGCACTGGGGATCCGACAGGCATGTCCGGGGTGTCAGCAGGAGCAATGCGTTCAAATTAAAGAACGGGTGATTTCCTGTACGAAATGTGATTTTCAATCCTATTATTTATGCCCATGTTGTCAAGAGAGCATTGAGGGTGTGACCTTTGAATCCGATAAGAATGGCCCGTTTTACCAGTGCCCAAAACGAAAAGTCAAAATATATTTATCCAAAATTGTCCATCTAATTGATAACCGACTAGAAGTAGATATGGACGAAACATGTACCTATTGCCAGAGCCCTATGGTCCATCGTCCCCAAGCCAATTTAGGGAAACGGTGTGTTTTTTATCCCCGCTGTTCAGGTCAAGCCAGTTTATTTGGCGAAGCCAAAGAGTCCTTTGTTTTTTTAGACTTTGAGACCTCAGGCTTGGAGGTAGATAAGAATCATATTATTGAAATTGGGGCCCTTAAAGTGGACGAAGAGGGGGTGGACCATACGTTCGAGAGCCTGATTAAGCCACCGGAGGCCATTTCGCCTAAAATTACATCGATTACAGGGATTACCAACGAGGACTTAATCAATGCGCCCTTGATTGAGGATAAGATTACGGAGTTATATCACTTTATTGGCGAGTCGACCCTGGTCATTCATAATGCCAAGTTTGATGCCCCCTGGCTAAAAGCCGCCTATAAAAAGGCCAACCTAAAGGTCCATAATAACGCGGTCATTTGTACCTTAGAGTGGGCCCGAAACAACCAAGAAGGGCGCTGTTCATTGGGCCGATTAACCAAAAAATATGGCATCGGTCATGCAAACGCTCACCGGGCGCTAGCAGATGCAGGCGCAACAAGAGAGATCTTTTTCATTTATGAACAAGAAAAGAAGACACCACGGCCTGTGACCCAATTAGAGGGCTATTAAATTCTATTTGCCTGATAACTCAAAGGCTAAGTAAATAAGAACAATGCCGGCCAGGGTCAGAATAAGCCCTGAGATCATGCGGGTATTAATGGGGATGGGTTTGTCCCCCACACTGATCAGCTTTTTAAAATAACTATCTAAGCGTTCCAATACAACAGGGGCAAAAAGTTGAAAGAATCCCAATGAAAATGCCAACATGCCAGTAAATATAAGTAGTTTTTGCAATAATCGTCACCCTTTATGATCGTGTTCTTTTGTATATATACCCAGAAATGAGCCCCTTTAAACATGGTAATTTTTAGGGAGTAAGGGCCGGGTCTGTAGGGGGCTAAAAAAACAGAAGAAATTCAGGCTTGGGTATGGTATGATTGGGAGTATATGAACCCGTATTTACTGGCCATTATTGCCTTATACAGTCTTTCGTATCTACTCAGCCTAGTCGTAGACTGGCTCAATATCAATGCAATAAAAGAGGAGTTGCCCAAGGAGTTTGAGGGCGTCTATGACCAAGAGCGCTACTCTCAGTCACAAGTCTATCTCAAAACCACCACTCGATTTGGATTGATTAAAGAAACAGTATTTATGGCCGGGATCTTTATCTTGATCTTATCCGGGGCCTTTAATCACGTTGACCTGTTTGTCCGGACCTTTGAGTTGACACCGATTCCTACAGGCTTGGCCTACTTTTTGGTTTTGTCTACCTTTTCGTTTATTCTTCAGCTGCCTTTTACTTGGATTTCAACCTTTTATATCGAAGCCAAATATGGGTTTAATCGAACGACCCTGAAGACTTTTATTAGTGACCATGTGAAAGGCGTGATTCTAGGCTTACTAATGGGCGGATTAATTTTAAGCTTAATCTTATGGTTCTTTACGGTGAAAGGCGAGTGGGCCTGGTTATGGGCCTGGGGCGGCTTGAGTTTGCTGCAAGTGGCAATGATGGTGGTGTATCCGGTCCTTATCTTACCTTTATTTAATCGCTTTGAGCCCCTAGATGACTCTGAACTTAAAACCGCAATAATGACCTATTCCGAGTCTCAACGCTTTCATTTGAAAGGGATATTCAAAATGGATGGCTCCAAACGGTCTACGAAAACCAATGCGTTTTTTACGGGTATCGGTCGCTTTCGAAGGGTGGTCTTGTTCGATACCCTCATCAATGTCCATACGGTTTCGCAGTTAGTGGCCATTGTGGCTCATGAAATCGGGCACTATAAACGGGCCCATATCTATAAAATGATTGTGATGAACTGTCTAAGTTCTCTACTTATGTTTTTTGTATTAGGGAAGTTTATTAATCATCCAGGCCTCTTTGATGCCTTCCAAATGCAACACCTATCTATTTATGCATCTTTGGTTTTCTTTTCGATTCTATTTGGCCCCATCGATCACTTTTTATCTCTTATTACCAACTTTTGGTCCCGGCGCTACGAATTTGAGGCGGATGCCTTTGTGGTCCAAAGCACCGGTCAAGGCACCCCGTTAATTGAGGCTTTGAAAAAGTTGTCGGTAGATAATTTAAGCAATTTAACGCCGCATCCTATTAAAGTCGCCATGGAGTACTCCCATCCGCCTGTATTGGCTAGAATCAAGGCCATCCGGCAGCTTGAGCGTTAGTGTCCTAGCTTTATTAATAATTCTCCTGCAGCCCGTAATAGGGCTGGCAAGCCCTGAGTCATCCCCATTAGCGACAGTAATTCAGGATCGCTTATCCTCATCAGCGTATCGAGATATTAAAGTGGGGGTCCTGATCAAAAAGTTGGATCCGAGTGGGGAAGGGCCCATCGCCTATGCGCTGAACCCCAACGATGGCTTCATTCCGGCCTCCACCACCAAAGTGTTATTGTCAGCGTTTGCCTTATCAAAGTTAGGCTCTGATTTTCAGATACAAACACCAGTATTTTTAAAGGGTCGACAGCGTGGTGCTGTGTTTCATGGGCGCTTATATTTGGTCGGACGAGGCGATGCCTATTTTGGGCGTGAACAGCTCAGCCAGATTAGTAGCCATTTACAGGCCCGTGGGATTAAAGAAATTCGGGGTGGGATTGCTTATGATAGTACTTACTTTAAGGGGACTTCTATGGGGAATTCGGGGAACGCAAGGCATTATTATGCCCCTTCTGCTGCCCTAAGTTATGAATTTAACTGGATTAATCTTCGGCCCCAAAATAAGGAGTTGGTCCCAGAAAATAACACATCATACGCAAAGATTATTCATCAAGGCCGCTATATTAACGATCCCAAAACAGCCCATCGGCCCCAATTATGGTTTCGTAAAGACGCAAATGTAGATGTCTATCATATTAAAGGGGATGCAAGTCGTGCCGATTATTTAAATGACTATTTACGGGTTCTGGTCTCTAGGCCGGGTCTATATTGTGCTCAGCAACTTCGCCAGCAGTTAAAAGCAAATGGGATCCAGGTTACAGGACCCATCCGCGCTGAAGCTGCACCCCGATTGTTTCGGCAATATCTACCCGTCTCGGGGACCCCACTTCAAAAGATGCTTGTTGAACTCAATCATAATAGTAATAATGTGCTGGCCAAGAATCTGACGAGTGTCATTGCCAGTAAGTCAATATTGGGTCCTGCGAGTCCACAAGTAGGGGTGAAGATGGCCCAAAAATATTGGCGACGAAAGGCAGGTATTAAAGACCCCAATTTTAAGTTGGATGACCTGGTGGGTCTATCAGTGTCCAATCAAGTAAGCCCCGCGCAGTTTTCAAAAATATTAAGTTATATTTAT
>PBBE01000010.1 GCA_002716485.1 Actinomycetota bacterium | reverse complement strand
TCTGAAGAAGCCCATGAGCAAATTGGCTTGAAGACCAAGGTCTTAGAAATAGAAGAAGAGTCCATGAAGGATGCCCAGGAAAGTTCAGCTGTATTAACTCGCCGTCCTCCTGTCATTGCGATAATGGGACATGTTGATCATGGAAAGACCTTATTATTGGATGTGATTCGTCAGTCTAATGTGGTGGCCAGAGAAGCAGGTGGGATTACGCAACATATTGGGGCCTATCAAGTGGAAAAAGGCGATCATAAGTTAACGTTTTTAGATACGCCAGGTCATGAGGCGTTTACAGCGTTGCGTTCTCGTGGGGCTCAGGTTACGGATGTGGCGGTATTGGTAGTGGCGGCGGATGATGGGGTGAAGCCTCAGACTGAAGAGGCCATTCATCATGCCAAAGCGGCGGATATTCCTATTATCGTGGCCATTAATAAAATTGATAAACCTGGTGCCAATGTGGAGAATTGTAAGCAACAGTTGACCGAGTTTGGTTTGGTGGCTGAAGATTGGGGTGGCGATGTGGTCATGGTGCCAGTTTCGGCCAAACAGCAGGAAGGGATTGATCAGTTATTGGAGATGATTGTATTGGTCACAGATATGCTGGAGTTGAAAGCGTCTGAGACCGGGCCGGCCAAAGCGGTGATTATTGAGTCTCGTTTGTCACGCCAAAAAGGGCCGATTGCCACGGTATTGGTGAAGACAGGGACTTTAAAAGTGGGTGCCTTTTTTGTTGTGGGACCATTTTCGGGTAAGATTCGGGCTTTATTTAATGATCAAGGTCAGCAAGTGAAAGAGGCGGGGCCAGGGGCACCGGTAGAGTTATTGGGCTTGTCAGAGGTCCCGAGACCGGGTGATATTTTGCAAGTAACAAAGTCAGAGTCTGACTCTAAAGCGTTGGCCAAGAAGGCCAAAGAAGAGGCGTCTACTGTTAGTGATCAACAGAGTATGTTGAGTATGGAACAGTTTTCAGCCCAAGTGGAAGAAGGCGAGTTGCGGCAACTTAATTTAATTATTAAAGCAGATATGAATGGGTCTTTGGAGGCGATTCAAACGTCCATTGAGAAGATGGAAATGAAAGATATTCCCATTAAGATTATTCGGGCAGCAACCGGTGATGTGAGTATTAACGATATTTTGTTGGCTCAAGCGTCTCAGGCCTTAGTGGTATGTTTTTCAGTGTCCGTGGGTACGGATGCCCAGCAGGCGGCTGAAAAAGAGGGTGTGGATGTGAAGCAGTATCGTATTATTTATGAGATTTTAAATGATATTGAGAAAGTGATTTCGGGGATGTATCGGCCAGAGTATGAAGAAGTCGAGACAGCCACATTGGAAGTTCGGGAGCTCTTTAAGTTTTCGAAGGTAGGTAAAATTGCCGGGTGTATGGTTCAAGAAGGAAAGATTCATCGCACTCATTCGATTCGGGTGATGCGAAATGGCCAGGTCATTTATGAAGGGAAATTGAGTTCTTTGAAACGCTTTAAAGAAGATGTGAAGGAAGTGGCTTCGGGGTTTGAGTGTGGGGTTGTTTTGGATGAGTTTCAAGATATTCAACCTGGAGACGCTTTGGTTTCATTTGAATTGAAGCAGAAATAACGAGGGACGTGGCTTGGCAAAAGTGAATCGCTTATCGCAGTTATTGGCCATTCATATCCCTGAGATTTTGAATCGGGGTGTGAATGATACTCGGATTGGCTTTGTGAGTATTACAGGCGTTGAGATTTCGGATGATCAGTTATTTGCACGGGTGTATTATTCCCAGATTGGGGATGAGGACCAGAAGCGCCAGACCCGACGTGGCTTTTCTTCGGCTCGGCCTTATATTCAGTCAGAATTGGCCAAGCGATTGAAGCGATTTCGGGTTCCTAAGTTACAGTTTCGTTATGACGGCTCTTTAGAGCGGGGATCTCGGTTAATTGAGGTAATGGACGATGAGTCATCCGTATCCACCGATTAGGGACCTGTTATCTCAGGGCGATACCGTTCTGATTTGTGTTCATCAGTTTCCTGACCTTGATGCCATTGGATCAGCATTGGCTTGTTATTGGACGTTTTCTCAGTTAGGCGTTACCGCCCGTATTTGGGTGCCAGATCAAGACGGGGTTGTCTTTGATTTTTTGCCAGGGGCATCAGAGCTTAGTTACTCTTGTCCGGACGGAGTTTTTGATTCGATTTGGATATTAGATTGCTCTAGTTTGTCTCGATTGCCAGCAGAGCAGAAGGTTGCCCGTTTGGTGGAAGAGGGGCTCCCTTTGGTTAATGTGGATCATCATGTGGATAACCAGGGCTTTGGGTCAGTGAATGTGCTTCGGCCAGTTTCTTCAGTAGGTGAGTTATTATCTGCGTGGTTCTTACAAGAGGGCCTGGAGATTAATTCTAAAGCGGCCCAGTGTTTATATACCGCCATTAACTTTGATACGGGTCGGTTTTCGTATTCTAATGTTACTCAACAGACCCATGCGATTGTGGCTGAATTGTTGAACGTGGGTGTGGATGTGGCTGCCATTACCCAAGCGATGTATGAGCGATTCAGTTTACAAGATTTTGAGGTGATGAAGATGGCTTTGGATAAAGTGACGGTTCATCCAGGGTCTTTATTTGCGTATACGATCATGCCTAAAAAATTACCGCCTCATCAAGTGAAAGTCATTGATTTGATTCGGCAGTTGGATCAGGTGGTTGTGTTTGTGGTCTTTCAAGAGTTATCGGCCAATAAAGTGAAGGTGAGTATGCGGTCTAAGTCGATTTTTGATGTGCAACAATTTGCAGCAAAATTTGGTGGCGGTGGCCATGTTCGGGCAGCGGGGGTGGTGTTAACAGGCGAGTCTGATCAGGTGATTCCGTCCTTTTTGGCGCAATTAGCATCGGATATGAGTGGTGAGCGTTAGTGGCTTTTTATCGGTCTGTAAACCGGTAGGGGTTAGCTCTTTTTATGTGGTTCGTCAGATACGGCGATTGACCAATGTGGCCAAAGTGGGTCATGCCGGGACCTTGGACCCTTTTGCAAGTGGGGTTTTAATCTTGGGGATTTCACGGGCCTTTACTCGTCAGATTACGTATTTTCAGGCATTACCGAAGACTTATTGGGTTCGGGTGGTGTTTGGTATTGAGACGGATACCTTGGATTCGGATGGTCAGGTGACGGCGTGTCAGGATGCCGCGTCTCTTACAGAAGAACAGGTTCGACAGGCGTTACAGTCATTTGAGGGTGAATATGAGCAGATGCCGCCTCAGTTTTCGGCCAAGAAGAAGTCGGGTCGAAAGGCGTATGAGTTGGCTCGGAGGGGCGAAAAAGTATCCTTATCAGCCGTGAATGTGACCATTCATGACACTGAATTTTGTCATTTTAAATCGGGCCAGTATCCGGTTTTGGAATGTCGGGTATCTTGTTCGAAGGGGACGTATATTCGGAGTTTGGCACAAGATATTGCCAGGAAGTGTGGGACTGTTGCTTATGTTCAGGACTTGTGTCGTGTTATGATTGGGGATGTTGCGTTATCTGACTCAGTGATGATGGAGGCCTTATCGATGGAAACGATTCAAGGAGCGGTATTTGATGGGACCTGAACAGATTAGGGGTCGTTTTCGGGCCCCAGTCAGGGCCTTAGGGCTGGGGGTATTTGATGGCTTTCATCGGGCGCATCAACAGTTGGCGGACCGATCGGATCATTTATTGACGTTTTCGCAGCATCCGGCGCTTGTCCTTAAAAAGAGGTCGTCAGTGTTACGTTTGAGTACCTTGTCGGAACTACGTTATTGGGTACCGTCTTTGTTGGTATTGCCATTTAGCATGGCAGTCGCTCGTTTGGAGGCCAAGGCCTTTTTGGAGACGGTGATTATGCCCATTTTTTCACCTAAGGTTTTGGTAGTGGGTTCGGATTATCGGTTTGGGTATCGTCAGCAAGGAGATGTCGCTTTTTTGAGGGCTTGGGGCTCTGAACATGGGGTCGATATTCAGGCGGTGCCTTTATATTCTTATGAGGGGACTTTGGTGAAGAGTACTCAGATTCGTGGGGATTTGGCGGCCGGGGATTTGGATAAGGTACGGGAATTATTGGGTCATGATTATTTGATGATAGGACGGGTTGTTGCTGGTGATGGTCGGGGGGCACGTTTGGGCTTTCCGACGGCCAATTTGTCTTTGCCTAAAGATAAGGCGGTTCCTGCCCCTGGGGTCTATTCTTCATATGTTCGTTTGGATGGTCAGATTTGGCCGGCAATGACGTATATTGGTCATCAGCCGACCTTTGAAAAGAAATTGACGCCCATTGTTGAGGTTCACTTGATGGGCTTTAAGGGGAATTTGTATCGACGGCAGTTGAAGGTGTTTTTGAATGCTCGGATCCGAGGTGAGCAGCGGTTTGAATCTGAGTCGGATTTGATGGCCCAGATTCGACAGGATATGACCCAGGTGGTGCCGGCATGAAGGTCTGGCTTTTAGCGGCTCGGCCTAAGACTTTATTGGCGGGACTTTGTCCGGTCATTTTAGGCGCTTCAATCGCGTATCAGATGGGCGCGCTTTCTTGGGAGGTTTTAGGGTTATCATGTATATCTGTTTTGTTGCTTCAGGTGGGTACTAATTTTGCCAATGACTATTCTGATGCGCTGAATGGTAAAGATACAACGCAGCGTTTAGGGCCGCAACGGGCCACTCAGTCTGGATTAATATCGGTTTCTCAGATGCGAGGGGCGATGATTTTGATGTTTGTGTTGAGTGTGCTGGCGGCGTTGCCGTTAATGCTTCGTGGCGGTGGGGTGATCGTGGGGATTGGGGTGGTGAGTATTTTATGTGCGTATTTGTATACAGGGGGTCCTTATCCCTTGGCCTATCATGGCTTGGGCGATATTGTGGCTTGGGTTTTTTTTGGGCCTGTGGCAGTGATGGGGACCTTGTATTTACATACCTTTACTTGGCCGTTATTTGGCTTGTATTGGGGCGCGTTAATGGGTTTGTTCTCAGTGGCGTTGTTGGCGGTGAATAATACCCGTGATTTTAGAGAAGATACACAAACTGGGAAGCGGACTTTAGTGGTTAGATTTGGGGAGCGCTTTGGTCGTATTGAATATGCGCTTGCCTTATTTATTGCGTCTTTTGTTCCGGCTGGGCAGATGATAATGACAGGGGACTATGCTTGGGCTTTGCTGACAGTGGGTGTCTTGTTACTGAAGGCACTCATTATCCGGTCGTTTTTGATGCGCAAAGGATCGGAATTGAATTATTTCTTAGGTGAGACTGCTCGTTTAATGTTGCTGTATACCGTTGTGATGGCAAGCTATATTTGTTGGGGATAATGGTGGGCGGTACAAGACTTGAACTTGTGGCCACCTGCTTGTAAGGCAGGTGCTCTACCAACTGAGCTAACCGCCCATTAAGCGACAAAAATAATATCATGATTTTGCTTGAAATGGAATAGCAATCTCATGGGTGGTATACTCTGAACAACGACGAAAAGGAGTTTCTGTGTGTTAGATGAGGTCTTGGATTTATTGAATAGTCATTCTCGGTCCGTGTTTTTATATGGCCGGGCAGGGACAGGGAAGAGCACCTTAGTCAGGCGCTTTTTGCGATTGGTGGGGCAGGGGGTGGTGGTCTTGGCACCGACTGGGGTGGCGGCATTGCAAGTTGGGGGTCAGACCATTCATTCTTTTTTTGGGTTTTCTTGGTCGATTTTACCTCGAGAAGCCGCGGGGTTGGGACGGTTGCAGACACGGTTTTCGAAGTTTCGGCATATTTCGACGATTGTGATTGATGAGGTGTCTATGTTGCGTTCGGATCTGTTGGATGCCATGGATTTGTTTTTGCAATCTGCCCGAGCTGATGATCGGCCTTTTGGCGGGGTACGACTGATCTTTGTGGGGGATTTGGGTCAGCTTGCCCCTGTATTGCCGTCGGGGATGGACGGGTTATTGGATGAGGCGGGATACCAGTTTTTGGCCGCTAAGGTGTTTCGGGTCCGGGGGTTTTCTGTGGATGAAATTGAGTTGATGGATGTCTATCGTCAAGACGATGCGATGTTTTTGGGGCTCTTGGATGCCATTCGCTGTCAGGGTTTATCGGAGTCTCAGCGGCAGCGGTTACGGGATCGGGAAGTGGGTATCGATCAGGCCTTATCTACGATGCATATTCATTTGAGTATGACCAATGCACGGGCACAGGAAGTGAACCATTATTATTTGGATCGCTTGCCGGGAGCGTACCATGAATTTGAGGCCAAGATGGATGCCTCGGTACAAGAGTCGCCATTACCGACGGAGGTGCGATTAAGGTTGAAGAGTGGTGCGCATGTCATGATGTTAGTGAATGACGAGCAGGGCCGTTTTGTGAATGGGTCCTTGGGGCGTTTGGTGGAAATGGATGGGGGGGCGTTATGGGTGCAGGTGGGGCACCACCTTTGTCAGGTGAGTCCTGTCGAGTGGCCGATTTATGATTATGACTGTCAAGACGATCAGTGGCAGCGTCGGGTCTTAGGGACCTTTCGTCAGTTTCCATTGAAATGTGCTTGGGCAGTGACGGTACATAAGAGCCAGGGGCAGACCTTGGATCGGGTCTTGATCGATTGTCGGGACCAGCCTTTTGATCCGAACCAGTTTTATGTGGCCATGAGTCGGGTCCGTTCTTTGGATCATGTGTCTATTTTACCTCATCCAGAGCATGGGTGTTGGGGCTTGTATTAAGGGGCTTAGGTCATTGTTTATTTTTAAATCAGTCTAGCGTTAATCAGGGCTTTATGAAGTCTTAACAAATACGGATTATACTGACTTTCTTTTTAAGGAGGTTATTTATGTTTTCATGGTGTTCTTGGTCAAATTCAGCTCGAGTATCAGCGATTGATCCGGATGGTCGTTTTCGACCTGTTAAAGAGTCTGATTTATTGGGGGTTTCTGAGGGGGCGTTACCTAGTAAGGGGTTGGTGGTGAAGCGCGCGTCTTCGAGCGAGTTACAACGGATGTTTGAGGCCAGTTTGGCCGCTAAACAAGGTACGCGTGTCATGGATGGGGAAGCCGTACTTGCACCGGATCGGGTTTTGTTGCATCGATTTAAAATGTCCATGGATCAAAAGCGCTATGCTGAGACCGTGCCGAAGAAGCGGTCTTCTTTACTTTCTCAGCTTCAAAGTCGGGTTCAGAAATCCAAAGTAGCGAAGGTAGGGGTGGCTTAAGCCACTTGGATTAGGCCTTGGATGGGCATCAGGACATCTGGATGGAATACCAGATGGCTATTGAAGCGTATATGGGGTAAGATGAGTTGTTTTTTGAGTTGGGTTATTGGGCCGAGTAGTGGCTGACTGGAGCGATGCTTGATTTGGATGCTCAAGGCTTGGCTTTGCTGGGCTTTTGGTTGATTTCGTCGTTGGATATGGGTCTGTTGCTGTCCGATTTTGACTTGTTCGGTTTGGATGTTTTTGTTGGGACCGAAGATGGGGTCTAATAGAAAGTGAGTGCCTTGAAAGTAACCTTCAATTTCTTCTAATCGATGTTGTCGGATAATGTATTTGAAGTGGCCTTGTTTTTGGCCTTTGGATAAGATCAGGTTCTGTGGGCAACGGACATCATATTGCAGGCACCATTCTTGGGTTTGTTTTCCTTGTAATGTGAATTTAAATTGGAGGGTCCGGATATCAGAGCTGCCATGTGATAGGCTTAATCTTGCTTGGAGTGGGGTGTTGGGGTCTTGAAATGAATGATAGATGAGTAGTGCTTCAGGTAGGGTAAGATGGCTAAATAGGGACTGTTTGAGTCGACGGGTACCGACCCATGAGTCGGATAGGGCGCCGAGCATATCTTGTATTTGTGTGCCAGTAATGGGGAGTTGTTCATGGAAGTGATCGGAGGGAGGCGGGTCAGGGATGGGGCTTTCGGTCCAGTCGATTTGGGAGGTATCGGGATCCTCTTCGGGGCCTTTAATGCTGCTCGTATCGGATTGGGATTGGGTTCTTTGGGGCCTGATCGGCTCTCTTGATCGTTGAATATGCATACCTTATGGTAGCAGTCTGGGAGTAGCCTTGTTAAGATGGCTTTACAGATCTTTTGATTTCAATTACATTGTGGAGCGAGGATGAGCAGATGGCTAATAAGACAGTGTTAGGAAAAAACGTTCAATATCCCGATCAATATTCAGCCTCTTATTTACAGGCCATTTCTCGTCGACCTGATCAATCAGAGCAAGTCGCTTCTATTTTACGCTCAGCTTTTGGGGAGGATGTTTGGGTGGCGTATGAATGCTCTTGGTTGGATGAACAAGGTAAGCCGCAGGGGATGGTTCTTCAGATGAAAGTGCCGATGGCTAGTGATAGGATTGTGGAGTCCAAGTCCTTAAAATTATATTTTAATTCATTTAATATGACGGTGATGTCGTCTCAAGAGGCGGTGTTGGCGTTGATTCGCCAGGATATTTCTGCGTGTTTGGGGGTTCCAGTGGCGGTTACGGCGTTGTTAGAATCGGCGAGTGATCGGGTATTGTTGACGGGGACTTGCTTGGATGATTTGGATGTTTCGGTTACACAATATGCGCAGCCGGAGCCGGGTATGTTGCGGACTGGATCAGATGGGACGGTTTCGGGGACTTGGTATAGTCATGCCTTTCGGTCTTGTTGTCCTGTGACGGGTCAGCCGGATTGGGCATCGGTTCAGATTAGTTGGCAGGGGCCGGATCTTGATTTGACGTCTTTGTATTGCTATTTAATGGCCTATCGGTCTCATCAGGGCTTTCATGAGTCTTGTGTGGATCAGATTTTTGTGGATTTGGTGGCTCGGTTTTCGCCAGAGGTATGTCAGGTATCGGCCCAGTTTTTGCGTCGGGGTGGGATTGAGATTAATCCTTGGCGGTCCATGGGGCAGACTTCGGGTTATCAGGGCCCGGTATGGCGTCAGTAACAAAGCGCCATAAGCGGTCTTGACCGGCACTAATCCCGATTCGTGGGGTGCGCTTAATGGTGGGGGCAGGTGTTTGAGGATCGTCAATATATAGGGGGCCAGTGACACTACTTTTTCCGTTAAAGTGAGTAGGGATATTATAAGCTTGGACTAATTTTCCTGGCCCGTTGGCGATTTCGTTACGGTAGTGACGGTTTGCACGCATTTTCTCGATTCCTGAAAGGGGGGTAACGGCCCTTAGTAGTACTGCCGCGCCGGTGCCTTCTGCTTCAGTGACCATATTTAGGCAATGGTACATGCCGTAGATTAAATAGAGGTACCAGTGCCCGCCAGGCTTGAACATGGGCTCGGTTCGTGGGGTGCGTTTGCCTTGGTAGGTATGGCAGGCAGGGTCGTCTTCGGTATAAGCTTCGGTTTCGATAATCATGCCTTTTAGGACCGTTTCACCTTGTTCATAGACCAATGTTTTACCGATTAATGAGCGGGCCACAGTGAGGCTATCTTGTTGAAAAAAGTCAGGGCCGAGTCGGCTCATGGATTAAGGAGCTCTAAAAGATCGTCTCGATTGAGTAGTTGGGGGAGGATGAGCGGGGCGTTGGGGGGACGATAGTAGACATATAAGGGGACACCACTTCGGTTAAAGGAGGCCAGGTATTGGGTGATGACGGGGTCTTTTTCAGTCCAATCAGCGATCATATGGGTGGTTTGGGTTTCAGATAGGGCCGCTTGAATGTCTGGGTGTTCCAGGACCCGTGTCTTGTTGTATTGGCAGGACAGGCACCAAGCGGCGGTTACTTCTACCAGAAGGGGGCCGTCTTGTTGGAGTCCAGACATTGAAAAAGGGACGTTATTTTTTGGGGTGTTGTTGGGGAAGGGGAGCGTGGCGGTCATTATCACGATGATGGCCAAGAGCAGTAGCCCCTTGATGATAGGGTGCTTGGGTCGGATCTGTTGCCAGGACCAGATTAGAAGGGGGATGAGAATGAGACCGGAGAGGGGCATGATAAGTTCACTGGCACTGAGTTGTTGGGTGAGGACCCATAGTAGCCATGCAGCGGTTGCGTACATTGGGAAGGCCAGGGCGGGTTTGACAATATTGAGCCAAGGGCCAGGTTTGGGAAGTAATTTTGCACTTTTGGGAACGAGACTGATGAGTAAGAAGGGGCTGGCCAAGCCTAGTCCGATGAGGGTGAAAATAAGTAGGCTATTGAGGCTGGGTTGGTTGAGGGCAACGCCCAACGCAGGGCCCATTAGTGGGGCGGTACATGGGGTGGCCATGATCGTGGCCAGAATTCCAGTGAGAAAGGATCGTTTTAGGCCGGATTGAGGGGTCTTATTGGCGCTTTGGGTGCCGATCCAGCTTTGTAGGCTGAGAATGGCGGTGGGTAGTTCATAGACGCCAGATAAGTTTAGGCCTACTAGTAACATTAAGTTCATCATTAAGCTTACAAAGACGGGGGATTGGAGTTGGAAGCCCCATCCGAGTTGTTGGCCAGATAATTTGAGACCGATTAAGAGGGCCCCTAATAACACAAAGCTGATCACAACGCCTAGGGTATAGGCCAGGCCTTGAGCCCGAATGGATTGGCTAGAAAGGGTTGATTTTTTCATGATACTTAAGGCTTTTAGAGATAATACTGGGAAGACACAGGGCATGATATTTAAGATAAGGCCACCTAAAAAGGCCGCAAATAGGAGCCAGAGAAGTGACTCGGGTGTGGGCACTTGTAGTAGGTCCAACCGTTCGGGGTTTGGGTTGGGTTCGGCGTTGATAAGGTAGGCGGTATTGTCATTGATGATTAAGAGCCCTTTGGGCAGGGTATTGGTTTTATTGGGAAGAATAAGGGCGGTATCAGTGGGAAGTGTTTGGGGACGTAAGGGCCCTGATAATGACAGTTGTTCGGAATTTTCAGGAAAAAAAGTGGCCTTGTTGACGGGGGAATTAAGGGCGGTGTTTGGGATTAGTAATACTGAATGGCTGTGATTGTGTGCGATATGGCTTTGGATGTTTTTGGGGGCTTGGGCAAGGGTATTGAGAATATCGGGATGGGGTTGGATGGGCGTGTTTTTTTGGATGGGGATATTTAGGGATACCTTTGCTGACTCTGGGACACAAAGGTCTTCTTTACAGACCAGCCAGTTAAGGGTCGCTAAGAGTTGGATATGGTCTTGGTGTTGGGTGGGATTGAGGCGCATCTTAAAGACAATGGTGGCCGGGGCCTTGTAGACAAAAGATGGACCGATTTCGCTGAGGCTGAGGCTGGGAATGGGCCAGGTTTCTTGTTCGATTTGGTGTTCTTTGGGGAGCTGCCACTCGGCTTCTAAGGGCAGTCCGATACTGCCTGGGTGTTTCCAATAGCTGTGCCAATTAGGGTCGGGGGTGATTGTGACCCCGATTTCAAATGGGGAATTTAGGTCTTGGATATGAGAGTGGCTAATTAGGCTGACTTGGCTATGATTGGCGCGTTGATTGGACTGTGCATGAAGGCCAGGGCCATTAAAAAGAAGCCCTACTAACAATAGTAGGCTGACACTTAACCGACGTCGTAGAGGTGTGCTGATACTCATGGTCTTTTATTTTATCATTTTGTTAGGCGCTTCACTAGGCGTGGGGGGGGTGACGGGCTTGGCCATTTTATTTCAGGGACTCAAATACATCGTAGGAGAGGGTCGGACCCGTGCCACATATTTGTTAGTTAGTTGGTTTTGGGTGCCCAAAATGGAGGAGAATGCGTGCCCAAGAAGATCATGGCAATGTCAGTGGATTTTTCCAAGTTGCCGGACGAGTTAAGTTATTTGATATTTGAGATGGCGGGGGTGGATATTCCGAAGTTGCTGTTATGGGAACTTCGTTTGGGCTTGCAGGTTCGACCTGAGATCTCAGATGTTCTTTTTGATTTGGCTCAGCCCTTAGTGGACCGATTGGCACAAGTGTATCCGTGTTTGTCTTTGTATTTGGTAAGCACATTACTCTCTTATTTGAATCGGTGCTCAGATACGGACATTGAACAGTCTTTACGAGATCGGGATTTAGATGGGGTTTTTGGAGCACTGTTAATGGGCCGATTGCAGCAATTACCGACAGAGGTATCTGGCTTGAGTTTTCTTCATTTATTGGCCCGTTCGGGTGATGGGGAGTTATTGAGGGTATTATTGATGGCAGGCGCCGATGCCACGATGGGGATTGGCCAGGGACCGGATCGTGGTCAAACGGTACTGCATGTGGCAGTCAGATCCGAGCAGTTGCCGATAGTAGATATGATATTAAGTGTTGTTGATGAGCCTGACCGCTTGTTATCTTGTGTGGATGTGGCCGAACGAAGTGTATTTCATTGGGCGGTTGGGTTACCAAAAGCAGATATATTAGGGTGTTTATTGGGTTATTCATTGGCTCCGTCCTTGGATATTAATATGGGAGATGAGACCGGATTTACAGTGCTTCATTATGCCATGTGTTCACAATATGGCAGTGTTCGGATGGTCCAGATCTTAATTTCTCATGGCGCAGATATTTCGCGAGTAGATCAGGACGGGGTTTCTCCGCTTCATTTGGGGGTGCTTCGATTGGGGTTTAGTTGTGGTTGAAATATTGGGGGGCTTTTTAACGATGAAATGACAGTAAGATCCTACATTCAAAATAGATATTTTATGCTATGATGTCGGGTATGAATCAAATAGTAACCACGCCTGGGAAAATGGTGTCCCAGTTATCAAGGATTATTTCAGACTATTTAAAGACGGCTGAGTTTGAGGTGTCATTAGCGGCTATTTTGGATGTGATTCAAGATGAATATGAGGACGGGGTCCCTTATGTATTATCTTATTCGAAGTCTGATCATAGTTTATCTCATTTGGTGAGTGGGGATCGGATGGATTCGCGGTATTTAGCTGGGATTCAGTCTTTTAAGGCGGGCCCTGCGGTGGCCGCTTGTGGCTCTGCGGCCCATTATAAGCGACCTGTGATGATTGATCAGGTGGCCGATCATGGTAATTTTTTGTCTTTTAGGGACCTTATGTTGGCTTTGGATGTTCATTCTTGTTGTGCGTATCCTTTGATGGAAGATGATGGCGAATTATTAGGGACATTAAGTATTTATTTTAAGCGTGACTTGTCAGAATTAGACTTAACTTGTATGGAGGTCATTTTACCGTTTGTTAATTTGCTTTTTCATCATTATCAGCGACAATCCCAAAGTAAAGTGTTGGCGGAAACTTTAGCCCAGCGTTTAAAATCAGTCACAGACCAGTTGGATGGGATGGTGTATGCCTTTCATCGGGACGGTCAGGGAACGTATTCGATTTCATATTTGAGTGAAGGGGTCCAGGATTTATTTGGATGTTCTTCTGATGCAGCATATAAGGATGTTAATGCCCTTTTTTCAGTGATTCATCCGGATGACCTTGATGCGGTCATGGCGTCTGTAGAGGATTCTTATTCTCAAGCTCAGGATTGGGATTATCAATATCGAATTGTAGTGGATGGGGCCTTAAAGTGGGTTCATGGCCGTTCAAAAATTAAGATTTATGAAGATGGGACAGCGACTTGGAATGGGGTGATCATTGATATTACTAAAGAAAAAGAATTAGAAAGTCAAATTGAAACGACTACCAATAATATCCAAGGTATCCTTTATAAATTTCGCTTAACTGTCGATGGGGAAATTTATATGCCTTATGTGAGTAATGGGGTTACTAAATTATTAGGGTATTCTCCAAATGAGATGATGGCAAAAAAATCAGGTTTCTTTAAAGAAGGCCTTCACAAAGATTCAAGAGATATGTTCTTTAACACAATTATGTACTCCGCTAAGCATTTAACATTAAAACGAATGACATTTCAATTTAAACATAAAAATGGTCAATATCGTTGGATGCATTCTAATTCAACCCCACAACGGTGTAACAATGGAGATATAGAATGGCAAGGTATATTGGTAGATGTTACCAAAGAGCAAGAGCTATTAATAGCAAATACAAATTTATCATTTGAATTAACTCAATTGATTGATCATGCCAATGCACCTATTTTTGGTATTGATAATTGCGGAAATGTAAACGAATGGAACCAAAAGGCCCATGAGATTACTGGATATAGTAAAGATGAAGTAATGGGTCAGGCCTTTGTTCAGACATATATTACCGAAGAATATAAAGTGTCGGTAGAAGAGGTGTTGGATAAGGCGCTAACAGGCGAAGAAACGGCGAATTATGAAGTGCCAGTCTTCACTAAATCAGGAGATA
>PBBE01000009.1 GCA_002716485.1 Actinomycetota bacterium | reverse complement strand
TCACCCTGGCTTGTAGGTTTTGAGGGGTAATGGGAGCGTGGGCTCAAGACCAGCAAGCCAGGGTTCCTTCCTGAAAATGTCAGTCACCCTGGCTTGCAGGCCTTGAGCGGCGATGGGTGCTTATTTTTGCTTGATGAATGGTTTTTTTTTGGGGGTGGTGTTGGTGAGGGTGTTTTTGGGGTAGAATGAGGGGCTTTTTTGAGTATGGATTTGAGGGGTGGATATAAAACGAGTAATTTCAATGTTTAAAAATGGGAAAAGCTGGGTATCTATTAATTAGACAAGCATAACAATACTGACCATTTAAAGGGGGGACGAATCCTATGTTAGACAAACGATTTAAAAAAGCACTCGAAAATCCTAGTGTGGACCTTGAAGAGATCAAAATCGTTAATAAAATGAACTATATTATGAATTTTGGTGAGTTTACCATTCAATATGAGTTTAGCCTTAATTAATGTCTAACAAGTCGGATTTAAACACCCGTTAGTCCCGTAGACACCTTCCGATAGATTGGATAGGTGCTAGGGTCGCTTGCATCGTAAAAATATAAGACATGCCGGAAGGGCTCGCCGTTACGGTGATGCCTGAAAAAAGGGGCTGTGGCGGCTTTGGTCATCTGGGCACGGATCCCCGTAATATATAATATCGGGCTCTTGTACTGGATCGGTCGGAATTTGCCGAGTCGCATATCGCCAATAGGATAGCCATCAAAATTGGCCTGGCCTTTTAAAATAATTAAATCGCCCGTTTGGATCAAGTCTTGATACCCCTTTGGCGCCATGGCCAAGGACTGGGTCGGAAATGCTGTGCTTAGCGAATAGGTCTTGAACTGATTGTTCGTCTCATAGGCCTTTAAATGGGAGAAGCTAGGCTGTGCCAATAAATCACTTAGGTCTGATAAGGTGATATCGTTAAGTACCGGCGCCGGTTTTGCTACCAAGCTTACCCGGTGACCTTGCTTTAATAAACATTCAATTAATAATAAGTCCATGATCACCTCGCCTGCATTGTCACAATGATAAATCAAATGTTTGGGACCCGTACTTAAAAACTGACAGGCACGAGTAGGGGTGAATAAGGGGTTCGATGTGTTTTCGATACTCAAGGTGCTTAAGTCATCAAATAAGGTGTTAATAAGGCCCTTAAATTGTTGCTCGAACTCGCCATGGCTGCGGTTGAGGATATCGAACCAGTTGCCCATTAAACTTAGACTCATACCTAATAATAATGACTGATCATGGGCTAAAAATTCGTCCCGAATCGATGCATAGATCTCCGTACATGCCTGGTTCTGCTGGTCCTTAACGTCAGCAAATAAATTCGGTGATAATTCTGCCGCCTCTAACCACGCCTGGCTACACTGGTTCAGGGTCCGGACCAACTCGCCAAAGGTCGCATATCGGATCACCGACGAAACAGTCCCAATATAAGACCGAAGATACTCATGGTAACGGTCCCGAAATAAGGCTTGTTCCGGGCTTAATCGGTCATATAACATGGACCATGCCGGTACCGAGGCCTGGTAAATGGCCCGGCCAAACCAGCGTGGCCATAGACCCGGCACACATCTAGAAATCACCCGATTGAGCACGCGCTGCCACCAATGATTACCCAGCTGACTTAACATCGTATAGCCCGGCATGAACTGTTTCGGGGAACGGATTATCCAGCCCACTAAGTCTTGATTACTACGCCGTGAGCGGACATGATCACATAATTGATCAAAAAAAGGATGGACAATGGCCTTAATGTCGGGTGATTGGCTCAAAATCGGCCTTATTGTTGTGCGATGATGGCATCAATGGCCAATTGGTAGCCATGGCCGCCAAAGCCTGAAATTTGACCGTTACAAGCAGCTGCAGAATAGGAATGGTGCCGAAATGACTCCCGTTGGTAGATATTGGATAGATGGACCTCGACTTTAGGGATACTTAGGCTAGATAAGGCGTCTCTGATGGCGATACTCGAATGAGTAAAGGCCGCAGGGTTAATGATTAGCCCGTCGTACTCGCCGGCCGATTGGATCCGCTCGATTAACTCCCCTTCATGATTGGATTGGAAAAAAGTGATATGGACATTCCGAGACTCAGCATGGGCGCTGATCTGTTGGTTGATATCGTCCAAACTTTGAGTGCCGTAAATATCAGGCTCTCGTTGACCCAAAAGATTTAAATTTGGACCATGAATAATTAATAGTTTCATTTGTATTGTCCTTGCCATTCGGTTAAGACCTGTAAGACCAGGTCGTGATCAATATCGTTTCGGATTTCCACTTTTCCGATATCAGTGGCGATAATCCAATGGATCAGGCCGCCTTTTACCTTTTTATCAACCTGACACGCGTTCAGAATGACTTTGGGTTGTAGGCCCTTTAAACTGAACTCGAAACCCAAGGTCTCAAAGAGGGTGTGGACCCGCTGGTACTTGGCCTCATCTATCAAGCCTAAATTAACAGAGAGTCGTAAACTGATTAACATGCCGATGGCAATGGCTTCGCCATGGTGATATACCCCATATTCCGAACAGCTCTCTAAAGCGTGACCGATTGTATGACCAAAGTTGAGAATGGCCCGGAGATTGGATTCTTTTTCGTCTTGGCAGACCACATTGACTTTGGCCTGACAGGACACTGAAATTAAATGTCGCCAACAGGCTGGGTGACTCGGGATATCAAAGCGCTTAATCTCGTCAATATTCGTTTCAATATAGGTGAATAGCTCTGGGGTGGAAATCAGGCCGTATTTGATCACCTCTGCAAGGCCACAACGGATCTCTCGTTTAGGTAAGCTGCTCAAGGTCTGGGTATCAATAAAGGTAAACTTGGGGTGATAAAAGGATCCGATCAGATTTTTGCCCATCTCATGGTTCACACCCGTCTTTCCGCCAATGGCAGAGTCTACCTGGGAGAGTAGGGTCGTGGGGACCTGAATTAAATGGATGCCTCGTAAGTAAATGGAGGCCACAAACCCGGCCAGGTCGCCAATCACACCGCCACCTAGGGCTAAAATGGTGTCTTGCCGTTCCATCTGATATTTGAGTAAGAACGTTAATAGCCGGTTCACTTCCGACATGCACTTGGACGCTTCGCCTTCCGGCACCTCAATAAATTGACACTCGTAGCCTGCTTGCTTGAAATATTGACGGATCTGAAGGGCATACAGGCGCATGAGCACCGGATTGGTGATAATCATCACTTTTTTACCCACATTATATTTGTTGCATAGCTCCGGTAACTGGCTTAAAATACCGTCACCTAGAATAATCGGGTAGGTATAATGGCCAAGTTGGACAGGAATGGTCTCAAAGGTCTGTGAGGGTGATGATGTCATAATATTATTATATCATGGGCTGTTATTGTCAGAAAGCAAGTGCACATAAGGAAACGTTAGTCCTGATTACTAGGGTCTGGCAGACATTTGAGAAGTGTTTCAAGGATGATTTCTTGACGTTGGGAGCTAGTATCGATACTCACATGGGCCACCGCGTCGTAGATCGGGGCACGGGACTGGTATAGGTGTGTGAGGGTCTGTTCTCGGTCCTCGGTCTGTAGGAGTGGACGTTTCCGGTCTTTTTCCAAGCGGGACAATAAAATATCTAGGGGCGTGTATAAGAACACAACCCATCCCATTTGACGTAACTTCTCTTGATTTTCTGGCCGTAAGACCATGCCGCCACCTGTCGCAATGACCGCGTTTTCATAGGTGTTAAGGGTCTCACAGATCCCTGACTCAATGTCTCTGAAGCCCGATTCGCCATGGGTTTGAAAAAGGTCAGGGATCCGGGCCGAAGTCTGGGTTTCAATTAAGCGATCTGTATCAACAAAGGTATACCCGATATGCTTGGCCAAGGTCCTGCCTAAGCGGGATTTCCCTGAACCCATCATGCCCACCAAAATAATGCGGGATGGGTATTGCGGCGGCTTATTTACGTTATTCGACGGTGACACTTTTGGCCAGGTTTCGTGGCTGGTCCACATCGCAGTCAAGTTTAACCGCAATATAATAAGATAAGAGCTGTAAGGGAATACATGCCAATAAGGGGGTCAGCTCTTCAGGGGCCTTAGGGATATAAAAGAGATCGTTGGCATAGTTTTTGATTTCTTTGTCACCTTCAGTCGCAATAATAATCGTTTTGCCTTTTCTTGCTTTGACTTCTTGGATATTACTGAGCATTTTTTCATAGGTGGACGTTTGGGGCGAGATACATACTATGGGTAGCTTGGCGTCAATTAAGGCAATGGGCCCATGTTTGAGTTCACCTGCCGCATAACCCGTGGCATGAATATAGGAAATCTCTTTAAGTTTTAACGCGCCTTCCAGGGCAGTGGGGTAGTTAAGGCCCCGTCCAATAAATAAAAATTCACGACTTAAATAGTATTTTTCGGCCATGGCTTCTAATTCGTCTGCCTTACTTAAAATGCTATCCATATACTCTGGGATTTTGTTTAGTTGATCGATTTTGTTGACCAGCTCGTCTTTACTTAGCTTCCCTTTGATGTGGGCCAAATGAATGGCAAATAAATAAATGGTGACAATTTGGGCGATATAGTTCTTTGTGGAGGCCACGCCGACTTCCTGGCCGGCATGAGAGTAAATCACACCGTCCGATTCTCGGTCGATACTACTGCCTTTAACATTTACAAATGACAATACTTTATAAAATTTACTTTTGGCTTCCCGAATACAGGCCAAGGTATCCGCGGTTTCACCTGACTGAGAGAGTCCCATGACCACATCGTTGCCTTGCGAGATCATTTGTCGGTACCGAAACTCCGATGAAATATCAACTTCAGTAAGCACATGGGCATATTGTTCGATCAAGTACTTGCCAATAAGCCCTGAATGCCAAGAAGTGCCACACGCTTGGATAATAAAGCGGTTAATGAGTTTTAAATCAATGCCATCTCGGTGTAGGTCCTTGAACTGGATCTGGTTTTTACCTTTTATATATTTGCTAAGAATGGTCCGGACCACATGGGGTTGAGAATGAATTTCTTTGAGCATAAAATGGTCATAGCCGCCTTTTTCTGAGGCTTCTTGGTTCCAGTTGATTTGATGGGTTTTGAGCGGGATCTCAGGTCCTGATATTAATTTAAGTTGGATATGATCTCGGGTGATCACCGCGAGCTCATTGTCATTCATGTACACGACTTTTTTGGTATGGCTTAAAATTGGATTAATATCAGAGGAAATAAAGTTTTCATTGTCACCCACACCAATAATCAAGGGGCTGGATCGTCGGGCCGCAATAATTTTATCCGGTTCAGATTCGGCAATGACTGCCAAGGCAAAACTACCTTGGATTTCTAAAAGGGCGTTTTCAACCGCTGTTTCCAATGACGCGTTGGCCATATAATATTCAATAAGATGGGCAATAACCTCGGTATCTGTTTGGGATCGAAATAAGAAGCCTTGTTTACTTAACCGGGACTTAATCGACGAAAAATTTTCAATGATACCGTTATGAACAATGGCCAATTTTTTACTTTGGTTCACATGGGGATGGGAATTAATGTCATTTGGGATGCCATGGGTGGCCCATCGGGTATGGCCAATCCCGATATTTCCTTGAATAGATAGGCCGTCAATCATCGTCTCTAGCTCTACTAGTTTACCTGATTTTTTCCAGGTACTTAGCTCGCCATCGGATAGAATGCCAATCCCAGATGAATCATATCCACGATAACTTAATCGCTGAAGTCCAACTAATAAAATGGATGTAATATCACGATCACCAATATATCCTACAATGCCACACATATGCTAGATCACCCTTATCATTTATAAATTTAATTGATAGTATTCAATTATACAAAACCATATTATATCATAAATTCAATCGAATATGGGGGGGTGATAAGAATCTGTGTTATTGAGGCGAAAGTGCCTTCTGTTTAACCTGGCCCAACATTCGCTCTTGTTCGTCAAGGCGCTGTGCGTCATTTAAGCAGTTAATCTCACTATAGGTGCGTTGGGGGCTTTGGTGCTTGCTGACACTTAAGTGGTGGTGGGCCGATTGGGCCACTTGGACCAAATGGGAAATACAAATCACTTGATGGGTATCACCAAGTTGTGCCAAATATTGACCCACGTTTTTAGCTGTAATCCCTCCGATTCCAGCATCAATTTCATCAAATATAAATGTGGGCGGCTGGGCATCACAAGGTAAGGTTAGGATGGCCAACATGAGCCGAGATAGCTCCCCGCCAGAAGCGGCCTCTTGGATGGGTTTAAGGGGCTCGCCAGGGTTGGGTGAAAAGGTGAGTTGGACGCTATGGGTCCCGTTAGGGCCAAGTACGCTCGATAATGGACACATCTCAAAGGCCACTTGGGCATAAGGAAATGACAAGTCTTGTAGGGATTTACAGAGTTGATTAGAAAGGCGCTGGGCAATTTTTTCACGGGCCTGATGTAAGGCGTCACCAGCCTGAATGGCGGTTTCTTTGGACGTCTCAACGGCCTTGAGTAGGCTCTCTGGGTCCAAAAGTAATTGAGATTTCTCGTCAAATTCTTGTTTAAAGGTCGCTAATAGATCCAATAGTTCGTTGGGGTTTTGGGTATGGTATTTTTGCTTGAATTTAAAGATTTCAGCCAGTCGGGCCTCCACGTCATCTAAGTTGCCTTCTTGATGGGTATTGAGCTCATGGCGTTGGGATTGGAGTTTATCATGAAGGTCTTGGGCCGCAAGGTCCAGTTCAAAAAACCCTTGAACCCATTTCTCATACTCTGGATTAATATGCGCAATGGACCCGCTTTCAGAATGGGCGGCAGTGGAAGAGGCTTGGATCTTTTTGACATGGTGGTCCAGATTATTAAAGGTCCTGGTCAATAAACTCATGTGTCGTAATCGGTCCCGGGTTTCATTTAAGCGCTCTTCTTCATCAGGGGTTAGGTCCAATTGGGTGAGCTCTTGGATTTTAAAGGCCGAAAAGTCCGGCTCTTGTTGGCTGTTTTGGGCCCCAGTTTGGGCGTGCTGATAACGGTCTTGGGCCTGTTTGTAGTCAGCATAGGCGCTCTGGTAACAGCGATATAGTGGGGTGATTGTTTGAGGGTCAAACTGGTCTAGTAATTGGCGTTGATAGTCGGTGTCTAGCAATTGCAGGGCATCATGTTGGCCCACCATCATGATTAAGTCGCTCATCAGGCTTCGTAAGAATTTTAAAGACACACTTTGCTGGTTAACCCGGACAATATTGGCCTTATGACGATGGAGTTGTCGAAAGATCACCAATTGGGTCTCATCTCCCAAAAAGTCGCGAAGTAGGTCCGATAAATGCGCATTCTGGCAATCAAAAACACCTTCTACTAAGGCGCTGTCTTCTTGGGAGGAAATCCAGGTGTCTTTACTTGGGTATCCCATTAATAAGCGCAAGGCTTGGAATAATACAGACTTTCCAGCCCCGCTTTCACCCGTGATTACAGAAAATCCAGGACTTAAACTAAGGTCTGTGTGGGATAAAATAGCCAAAGATTCAATGCGTAATTGGATTAACATAAGTGGGGTTTATTATATCAAATTCCCATCAATAAAGAAAAGATAAGATCACTAAAAGGCACGTTTATTGGTCATTAACGGTCCTTGCTTTTGCTTAAGAAACGTAGTGATTGATGGCACTAGTTTCTTGAGTGTACTCCCAAGTGCCAGAGTTAGAAGGGACAAGGTGTTAATCCAAAAAATAAGGCTTGGTATTCCTGCCGCGGCCACAAAAGGGACGCCCAATTGGCCCAGTAGATAGGCCCCAGATTGTTCCCTAACACCAATGCCCATCCAGCTAATAGGGATCAGGCATGACACTTGGATCAGAAAGGTGGCCAAGAGAAGACCTGAGATATCCGTCGTAAAGGGAGATAATAAGAGCCAGTATTGGGCCGCTAGTATGGCGTAACAGGTCATAGATAATAAAAGGAGCATGGTGGGGGAAAGTAGGCTCATGAGGGTAGGTTTTGGTTGATAAAAATAAGGGCGCTGAAAGCGAAGATAAAGCGAGATACTAGTCATGAAGAGGACTAGCGATAGCCCTATCGATAAAGGCGTTAAATAACTTAATAATAAGACAATAACTAAGCCAATAAAGCGCAAGGAGACTTGAATGATGTAGCCAGAAAAGACCACTTGTTTTGGGGCATTAAAGTAGGCCACTTTTCCCACCTCTAATAGCCCTGCCATACCGATTAAAAGAAAAAGGTGACCCATTATAAATGGGGAGATGGACTGAGAGAACGTTAAGGAGGAAATCACCGTTCGATAGGTCAAGTAATGGGTGATAAGATGGCAAAGTTGATGAAGGATAACAAGTCCAATCAGAGGGATCAGTTGTTGCTGCGTATGTTGAAAAAGGGACTCAATTTGGGTAAAGGTAATTGAGTCAGGGCCTAAGAATAGAAGGTAGAGGCAAAGGCCAGAGGTGCCCCATTTAAGAAATGGGGCCCATGGCCGCAAATACTGGCTTAAGAATAGATACAAGCGATAAGGGCGCGTCATTAAAATTGGGTCTTAGTGGATATTGATACCCAGGTATCCGAGCCATTAAGGGAACTATTGAGTTGTCGGAGCTGGGTAGATAGGGACCAGAGTCGTGAAAGGGTATGTTCAATACGGACGCTAAGATGGTCTTGATGATTAAGCTTGCCCATTAAAAAAGGGGTTGCTTGATCAAGGGCTTGGTTACGGTTTTGGTATAGTTCATTAGGGTTTTCACCCATGGGGTAATACGAGTCTGATGTGGCGCTGAGGGGATTCTGACCTTGAATAATGGACTCATAAGTCACTTGTAGGCTGGTTTGGGCCGAAGCAATAAGTCGGCCACTAAGGTGCCAGGTTTGGGAGTTTGGGCCACTGGCCAGGCCTAGGCTGACATGATCATGGGTAAAGCTAGAGAATGATTTGGTATGGGAATAGCTCCAAGGTCGTAGTGTATTAAATTCCAAACGTAAGGCCAAGGGGTACTGGCGTAGCTGAGAGCTGAGTTGGATGCCTGCCTGGTAGCCATGTTTGTTGGCCCAATAGTCATTAAAGTATTCGGTAAAAGTCATCTCATCCATCATAAAAGTGCCATATAATTTAATGGGAAGGTGGGCCATGTAATAGCTAAGTTCCAAGGCCATCATGGCATTATCATAACTATTCATCATGTTGTGCTCGCTAAAGCGTAAAAAGACAAAGGGCATCGCATAGGCCCATTCAATGCCCCTATTTCCATAGACCAACATGTCCGTAAACGTGAGGTAAAGGCGGGGTAGTGGCTGCATGCGTAGTCGGTGGGCAACCAAATATTTAGGAATATTTAAGAAGGTTCCGTTAGGGTCGGTACTAGAGAGTTTGGCATGAAGAAGGGTCCAGTGGGCGTTGGCAAAATTAAAGGACCATTGGAAAAAGGGGAATAAGGGCGCCTGATCGGACAGTAAAAGACTATTAAGACCCGGCCCCCAAAAAACAGGGACCTGGGCAAAACTAAACTGGCCCAGATAGCGAGTGACGTAATGGATACTGGCACTTGAGTAATCGGTTTTATAAAAAGATTGGCCGCTGGGGCGTTCATAGTGGTGTCTGAAGTTGGACCGACGGAATAATGTAGGCAACTCATCAACTTGGGCTGACCGTAAAAATTCAATTAAGTCAATTCGGGACATAAAGGCCAGGTGGGGGCCCATTTTTCCTCGCATTTCTCCAGAATAATGACGGGAGAGTCGTTGGCCTTGGCGGTTACCATCAGAGCTGATGCCAACCCCCAGTTGAAGCCATAAAAAATCACTGTTCTGTTGGAATTGATATAAATAAGTAGGAGGTGAATCGGGGCGAAATTGTCGGGCTTTAGCAATACTTGAGAGTGGGAGTTGTCCTTGTTGGATAGATGGGGATAAATGGTCCTTTAGGTCAGGGTCGTGGATATGGAATTGATGGGCGAAATCCTTTAGTTTGATCTGATCAATTTGAGGGAGATGATCATGGATGTCTTGTAGAGCTAAGAGCATGCGCTGAACGTGGGACCGGGTCAAAGGAAACGTATCGTATTCAATGGCGCTGATATGATGCTGGGTCATCATCCGGTCCAAAAAAGGATAGACCTGATGATCAATAGACACAAAGTGGGGGCTGGCAGAGAGTGGCGATGGCGTCACAATCAAAAGGGGGATAATGATCACGCCTATGATGCTTGAAATCAGTCGCTGGTACCCACGTATACTCATAATCTTGATAGTAACATAGCCCGATTATACTGGTCTATACAGACGGCAGTAACGCTTGGTTTGACACTCAAATATTCAGGTTGATACTATGGGGATATGATATTTTTACTTGGGTTTTTAGTGGTATACATAGTGTTAATGGGGGTATTAATTGTCGGGCAAAGTCGAGCTCCAAACGCCACGCTTACTATTGAAGGGCCATTTCCGAAAGTCTCAATAGTGGTGTCTGCAAGAAACGAAGCACATCAGATTTCAGCACTCATCGCCGCCATTCATGCCCAAACGTATCCCAAGGATCAGCTCGAGTTGATCATTGTTGATGATCGTTCTACGGATACTACCCGTGAGGTCATCGCCCAAGCAGCTCAGCAGCATGACTATATCCGGTACTTAAGGGTCAGTGAGGGTGTCCCGGGTTGGGGGCCCAAGAAATGGGCCTTAACACAAGGGATAAAGGCCGCTAAAAATGAGATTATTTTACAAACAGATGCCGATTGTCGACCCAATGAGAACTGGGTCTCAAGTATGATGGCTGGCTTTGCTGACCCAAAAGCAGGGCTTGTTTGTGGCCCCGCCATTATTGAGTCTAAGAATCCACGATTGAGTCCGTATTTTGTGTTAGATAGCCTGGTCCCTCAAGCATTTATTGCAGCAGCCTTGCGGTTCCAGTGGCCTTTATCTTGCACGGGCCAAAACTTGGGCTTTAGGCGGGGCTTATTTATGGCACTAAATGGGTATGAGGGCATTCATTCATATCGATCCGGTGATGATGATTTATGGATGCATAAGGTGGGCTCAACTCGCCAAGTAAAGTTTTGGTACAATGACTCTCATTGGGGTCATGTCTATTCTGATGCGCCGGAAAGCATGAAAGAAATTTGTATACAGCGCTTACGGTATATGTCCAAGTCACTGACTTACTTTAAACAGAAAACGCCCGGTTCAGTGTTATTAATATTGCCCACGACTTATTTGATGAACTTGCTTTGTGTCATCTCCATATTCTTGGTCCTGAAGTGGCCTTATATTACGCTTTTAATTTGGGTGACAAGAAGTGGGTTAGATGGGGTTCTAGTCCAGCAATTTTTGAAGAAGATCCAGTACCCCGTTTCTAGGCGTGTTTTTTGGGTAACAAGCCTATGTCATCCCTTTTATTATGTCATTATTGGTTTTTTGGGACCTATTTTAGGGCCCTTGGCAGTCAGGGGTTGGAAGCAAGGGGCGCTTCCTCGGATGCGTCAGGCATGAATATACGGTATTTGATAATCGGGCTATGGGTTTTACTGAAGATGGGGATGGTTACACCATTGCATGCCGAATCAGAATTGGATCGGATCTATATCCCCAAAAAGCGGGAATGGCTGTCCTATCAGTTAACCCAGCGTTTGGATCAGATGCTTAAGCAACCGACCTTGATTACTAAAGTTAAAGATGGTGTGGTTACTGATATTAAGATATTTTCAAAAGAGGAAGTGAGTCAAATTTGGGGGAAAAATAAAGATAAAGTTCTCTTACCTTTAAAACAACGGGTCTTTCAGTATGTCTTTCAGCAACCCATTGCCAAGGTGGCAGTAAGTCTCAATTGTTACTCAGGTCCTCAGGCAGAGCCTGTGGCATTAACGAATGAGGATCTTTCGCGTATTCAAAGCGCTTTACGGGAAGTCATGGACCAACATGAGTGGGCAAAAGACATGGATTTACTGGTCTTTCAGGTCACAGATCGCTACGCTGATTATATTCCCATTGAAGAAAAGGATCCTGGTAGCTAAGGGGTCTCTCAGCGTGTGATGATCAGGCTTTCATGCCAAATTACCCACACACATGGGGGGCGAAGCCCTAACTCGTTAATGTGCCTCGCGTGTCATTAAAATGCGCTTACAAGGAATAAAAAGTAGTAGCAGCCATTAGGGCGATGAGTGTCTTTATATTGTAAGTAAGGCTCTTGTGAGTCAATTGAATACCCATGGGGTGTCTAGGATTATGGTATATATAAAAAAATATAAATATTGCAAAATATATAATAATAAAATAAAATACATGATCATGAAAAAAATAATTGCTGGAACACAAGGTAAAGGTGGGGTAGAGTTAAGAGACTCCCGTGAGGGATTATCTGATATATATAGGAAACTAAGAGTAGATACTTGTCTTGAGACTGATGGCATCGATAGGCCAGCTGTACAAATAAGCCCTTGCCGAACGACCAGGTCGCTCATAACTAAGGTACTTACCAATAAGAATGTTAAAAGAACAAACGGAGAAAGTGACGGTTGGTATATTTACACGTTAACTGATGCATTGGGTGTTAAAAAAGAGGTGGATGTGTTTTTTCACCCTGGACCTATTGGTTCGCATGCGCAACATTGTTATGTGGTTAATTTAAGATTGACCGTCACCCAGGATTCAGGAGAGCCTAAGATACTCGAAATGAAAGGTGTTGCTAAATTTCAAACTATGGCAGGGGATATGTCTTCCAAGCCTATGAGTTTAGCAGAATTAAACGAAGAATTTAGGATGAATGAAATTATTGGGAACTTAGACGAGGTGCCTACTTGCGTTGCAGCTCCAATGGCGCTATTACAGGGTGTGGAAATGCATGGAAGGCGTCGAACTTGCTTATTGGTAGAGCATGTTTCTCATGGTGATTTATTTAGTGTTGTTGTTAATAAAAAATTTCCTTACTGGCAAAACCGGTTAGCAGGCTCAGGTAAAAATGATCCAATAGATTACCAGTACTTTCACTTAAGGTTCGCTTATGATTTTGTGGCGCCATATAAAGAGTTGGCGGATATTGGCTTGGTTCAAGAAGATTTGAAGTTAGAGAATATGTTGATGATGAGATACGATAAGACGATAAAGTTCAGAATCTTTGATCTTATACAAAGAAAGATGGGGTCTCCAGGTCCAGTTAGAGTATACTCGGTTCCAAGTTTTCATCCAGGCCTGATGCAAGACGATGTTCAAATAGATGAGAAGCATGTCATATATATGATCGGGTGGGAGTTAATAATGTCAATCGCATATAAACGAAGAGAAAATATGCTTGAAGACGCAAGTAGACAGGTGGCAGATCGTATTAATTCACAAGCAACAGGTGATGAAAAAAGGGAGGTAATACGAAAATGTAAGCTTGACTCTTCACTGCTGAAGGAGGGTCAAACATTTGGACACTATAATTTTCTAGTTGAATTTCTAAGGTATCTTGATTCTAGGGAACAGGTAGAGGCATTATCAACAAATACAGACCTGTATTGGCCAGTAGTAGAAGAAAACTTGAAAAAGAATTACTTGAAATCGGTGGATTATAAGCCTGAAGGCTTAAAAGAGGGCGAGGAGACGCTTACCGATATACTAATATGGATGGTGCGCCGTGGTGAGACTGAAGATGAGAAGACATTCGATCTGCTTGTTTCTAAGTTAACCAAGTTGATTTCATTGATGGAAAAAAAGAGCGCCGGAGATACTCAACTAAATCATGAGAGGTATCTGAGCCTTTGGGATAAGATTCTAGCTAACTTTCTGGGGCGTTAGTTTTACCGTCGCTTGGGCTTTCTGGACTTTCTGAAATCGTGTAAGATCTAGAGCGCTTTAGAGAAGGGCCGGGACCAGGAGGGGACATGGGCGGTGTTTGCATAGATTGATTAGTAGTATTGGTCAAAAGAGGAGGTAAACTCGAGGCCTCTTCTCTGGGTCGTTTAGGGGAGTTAGAGCGATCATCAGTGCCAGGAGGGGACATTCGTTTATTATAGGGTTTTTTTGTATATGTGAGTTTGTGAATCACAAGTGTTTGGGTGTTTGGGTTAATTTCCGTTAATAAAGAGAGGGGGGTTTCTTGAATTTCTTTACTAGTCAAATAACAGAGTCGTTTAGTTGGGTCAGATGTAGGGTTAAAGCGTCGCCATTTATGGTCATTACTCAATTGAAGGCTCCAGCAGTGGCCATTGAGTGTGTCTGTTTGAGGATCTGCGTAAGTGACTTCAAATAAGAATAGTGTTGAGTATATATCAATATCAGTTTGGCTTTTCTGGATGAGTTGTTCAGAATAGGTTTGTAGCTCCTGATTAAACCGCGACGAATACATTGAATTCTGGAATGTATGATTATCGCAATAGTTTAAATTGTTCTCTTTGAGTATCTTATCAGGTAAAAGGGCAAGAGTTTTTTGTTCATTTCGGCAGTCCTTATGCGCTTGTTGGATACTGATAATTTTATCAATGAGAGGGTCATGAATGTCGGGTGTTCTTTCCAGTAGGGCCATAGATGAAAAATGTTGCTTATTTATAAACCCAATAATGCACTGGCCAAAACAGGTTCCACTACTCATATGCTGTGCTTTTTCATCAATGCTCATATGGCCTATGCGTGTTGCTAGCATATGGCTAGGTGTGTCTGGTCTCATACTTAATACTTTAAAAGAAGAACTCATGTAAGAACGATCCTGACTAAGAAATTTGGGGTGTTGTGATGTTTATCCTATATCATCAATATTATACCAGATTTTGATGGATTTGTATATTTTATTATAAATTTATATATAAATATGAATGATGAAGAAGGGTTTAAGGTTAAATTAAGTGGTGTATAAGTTAAAATATTGTAAAAAATATAAAATTAATATAAAATATAAGAGATGAAAAAATTGATCGCATTTCTGAATAGTAACGCTGAAGCTCAGACAACAGGGTGGGGTCGCTCGCCTGCATGTCCTGCAGGATACGCAGTTTATCGACGTAGATCTCCCCACAGCAACGCTGTTGCTCAGGTTCGTAAGGGGGGCAGACTTCAGCGGACTTTGTTGTCAGATGAAGGTGATTCAATTGCGCCGTATGCAACTCACGTTAGATCGGCAACATATAGGGTGCATGAAGATGAAATTCCAGTGGTGGTTAAAAGGGCAAGGGTAGGCAATGTTAAGGGCGAGGCTGGATTAGCAGAGAAAGCAAAAGAACTAGGTCAATTTGTTCATGCACCCTTGGGGCTTCTTGATGGTGATGAAGGGGATGCTCTTGTGAGTGTGCGCATCGATAAAGGGGAGCTATTTGACCATCTTGATGCTATTTCAAAGATTTTAATAGGAAATGAAAAGAAAAGTGTGATTATTTCAAGCATGTTTTACCAGATGGTGTTAGGTCTAAAATCACTATATGAGAATGACATTTTTCATACTGATATGAAGACAGAGAATTGTTTGCTTGCCCTTTCTAAGAGTCTTGAAAAAGAGGGTGCGGTGTATAGCAGGATTAAGCTTTTTGATATTGATGCCACAATAAAGACGGGATATAAAGTTCGATATTGTATTACTAAAAAAGAGAGTGTCTATTATCTTTTGGATCAGAACAATGATCCTATTAGAAGGCAGAATGGGACGTGTTATTCATTTCCTACTACGGTTGGGTATTGGGACTTAAGTATCTTGACACGAAGTGATACGGAAGTAGAAGAAAATGCTAACGTTATTAAATATACATGTCCATTTAGTGAAAAAGATGTGGTTCATCAGTTAGGATGGACCATGTGTGTGATCGCTGCTAAGTTTAATTGGCACCTTATTCATCGTGAGGAATTCATGAAGATCCCTTTAATTGAATTAGAAAGGGTTTTTAAGGATTATTTTACTCAATCAGGATTAAGTGGGATGATCCAAAGAATTAATAATCATGAGCCTGGCCAGGTTACTCTAAAAATGAGTGATATTCATCAGCATATGAGTGGGCTTACTGAGGATGAAAAAATACAATTGAAAACCATGTTGACCAATTTAAGTTATGCTTTAAATGATTATGAAAAATTAGGATTGTTTTATAGGATTTCTTTTGAGTCAAACCTAGCGATTCGACAGCAGTATCTAGTAAGGGCTAAAGAGAAATTGAATGAAAATAATATCGATGCATCTTTGGTGGATCTGATGATGTCAACGATAGGGCCACAAGAGTCGAGGCCGACACTCAATGAGGTGTATGAGGGCATCGGTAAATATTTACAAGACAGTGGCGCGGATAAGCAGGATATTAAACAGTTTTGGCATGAATTTGCTCAGCAGGATAAATCAGATTAAGCATGAGTGGTTTGGGGCATAATTAACGCTGTCGTTTTCTTTTTCGGCGATTGGCATTATCAGTTGATCTGTTGGTAGAAGGGGTCGCTTGTCTGGGGCTTGCTTTAAATATACGAAGTGCATAGATTTTTTCATTCGCTTTTAACATGTGGCCTTCTGATAGGCTGTGTATCGATGGCGATAGTAGCGTTAAAAGCGCGTGATGTAAGTCTTTTCGGGTATTGAATTCGGATATGGGGGGGGTGAGAATGGCGGGATTGACAATCAGTGGTTTGTTTTTACAGATATCCACAACAAACATATGTCTTTTTCTAGTCGTCCATAGACCTGTCGCATAGCTATAGTCAAAAAGGTAGAGACCCTCTGAGGTAAGCAGTTTGTCAAGCTGCGGCACTAAGATTTGAGAAAGCTTGGGATCGTCTTTTTGGTCTGATACTTCATACTTAAATACTTCGCTTAGTTCTAAATTATACTGACCTAAGTGTTTATCACTAAATGTGTGGTGTTGGCCAGTAATAAGAGTCTTTACAAGGGTTTTGTGTTCCTTTTGATGGTCTTGAATCAACTTGTAATTCTGTGGTATCGACCAACAATCTGGGGTAGATAAAAGTGCGCTTCTAAAGTCACAATTACTGATGTAATGAAAACAAAGGCCGGCACAAATTTGTGGTGCTTTTTGACTCGTATCAAGTAAAGAATAACTGAGTCGCTTAAGAAGGCATTGATTCAAGAGTATGGCTCCTATGAGGGTAGGTCTGTTGATGGGTAAAGGGTTTTTGGTGTTTTTATTTATATTAATATACTTATATTTAATTGTCTAATTTTTATGTATTTGTGGGAAAGGTGGTTGGGGGATGGGTGTGGCTTTTATTTTAAAAAATATAAAAAATATTGTAAAAAAACATAAAATTAATATATAATATATAATATGAAAAAGGTAATAGCATATAAATTGAGTCATACGCCAGGAAGCAGGACAGTTGGTATTTTAAAAAAGTATAGACGTATCAGTTCTGCGCCCAGTGTTAGAAGGGTCGCAAAGAGTGACCAGGCTATTCAGAGTCCAACTCGTAAAAACGCAGACTGGTTTCGAGAAAAGGCGATACACCCAAGTTGTATAACGGTTAGGGATTCGCATGGTAATGTATATTTTTTTGAGCATGAACATCTTGCTTTAGATGAGTATTTTGGAAAATTGGTCAAGGACAGTGAAAGGGAGATTCCCGGACAGTCGCATTGTCAAATACTGAGGTTAGACTTATATGATTTGAAATTTAAATGCGGGACGCTTCAGGTGGTCAAAAAGGATGGGCGATATCGTGGTAATGGTGATGAGGTGATCAAGCGTGAATTTAGAATGGCTAGCCACCCATGGACCAGTGAAGAAGCGGCGTTGTTATCGGTCCCATTGGGCTCATATAAATGTCCTAATGAGCGTCAAGTGATTCTTTCAATATATATTCCCAGTGGAAATTTAGTAGACCTAATGATATCTTTGCTCTCAAGTAAGGATGATGAAGGGCGTATACTTGAATCAATAGTAGCGAAGCAGATAGTGGAGGGGGTTAAGGCAATTAATAACTCAGGTAGGTTTATCATAACGGATCTTAAGCCTGAGAATATATTAATCTATAGATTTATTGGTGAAGACGGAAAAGCTCGGCTGCATACTAAAATAATTGATATTGAATATGTGGAGGCAGGGACAACGGTGGAATGGCGTCAGGCTGAAATTAACGCTGAATCTCAAGATCAGGGGGTCACCTTAAAATGGTCGAATAGGTACGCCGCTTGGACGCCTGGTTATTTTCCCCTGGGTGATTATGCCAGTCTCTTCCTAAGAGAAAAAGGCAAGCTTGAGGTCGGGGAAAAAGAGCAGGTTTATCAACTTGGCTGGACCTTAATCTTTCTATTTATAAAAAAACGATTCTCAATTATTTATCATGAATTAAATGGTGACTTAAGGCGATTAATAGGAGACCAATATAATGATTTAAATGACCCTTTAAAACAACCAGTAGTAGGTCAAGCCCAGGAGGAAGAGGTAAGGCATCACAATTTTTTAAAATGGAAGTATTACTATATAGCAGCTTGTGTGGAAAGTGAGCAGCCATTTGAAGCGTTAACAACCCTGCAACAAAGCTTAATAAAAGGGTGCCCCATTATCATGAAGGCTGTAATTGAGCAATTGAGAAAAGAGTACGGGGGCAGGGCCGGTGATAATGATCTATGTGGCTTATTGCAAGAGATGGTCGGGCCAAGAGACGCGAGACCAAGTTTAGAAGCGGTATCAAAAAAGCTTGATGAGCTGCTGCCCAGTGAAGGCCTTAATGAAAGCCGGTTTCGTCAGCTGCTCCAAGGATTAAATTTGAATCCGTCTTAATCGGTATTGGGTGTAGCTTTAGCATCGTTACGAAGGATGGATGGTGGGGGTAATAAACGTCGTTTTGCTGGTGGGTTAGGGTCCATATCGCTGATCAATTGATGGGTAGAAATTTGAATAGGACGATATTGCAGACATTTGCGCTTAATCATTGAGTCCAAATCATTTTTATCAATAATTTTTATGGATTGAATAGTGCCGGTATCCAAAACTACAAAGCGGGTGTCATCATGTCTGTATAGCACAAAGAAATGAGACCAATAGCGATTTAATTGGTGAGGGTCCTTTCCTGCTAATTCAAAAAAAAGCCATGGGGAATGAGTTGAATTTTTAATCGGCGCCAAGAATTGGTCGGTCGCTAGGTTATTCACAAGTTCTTCTAGGTTCATATTAAGGTCACTGTTGTTCTGTCGGATCCTTAGATCTGGGATTCTAGGATATACGGTTTCAAGGGGGTATTCAAATTTTGAACGTAAGCGATGCTTTGTATGTCTCGATTGAAAGTAGCGTATAGATGTTATGAGGGTTTGGTCTATAAAAGCAAGGACCTCTTCCATCGTTAAATATTGTTGTTGGGAGCGTTTAATAAGGGTGGTATTAATTAGCCTGTCTCTAAACGTGTCATTTCTATAAAAAGCAAGGCAATAGCCAATACAGCAGTTCTTTAATAGGGCAGAACGCTGCTCAATGTCTTGGGGGGTACTCAAAAACTTAAAAAAAGATCTAGGCAAAGAGGTGCTCCTGCTTTGATGCTGTGTTTGGGTGAACGATATTGTATGAGTTTAAATGGATATATAACTAATCGTAACGTGATTTTGTTTTTTTGTCTATTTTGAGCGTATGCGAGTCTCGGGTTGAACCGGGCCATCGTTGGATATAGACATGGGCAAGTCCCCAGCTTAAAGGTAGTTTCATTGGTGAAACGGGTATGCGACTAGAAAGGGGGAAGGGGGCACTAATACCAAT
>PBBE01000008.1 GCA_002716485.1 Actinomycetota bacterium | reverse complement strand
TGGCCGAGTGGTAAGTAATTTTATTACCCAGGCAATAGCAAATGCCCCCATCACTGTCCATGGAGACGGTCAGCAGACCCGAAGCTTTTGTTATGTCAGTGATTTGGTTTCGGGTTTAATTGCCTTGATGGCATCTAGTCAGGAGACAATAGGGCCCATTAATATTGGGAACCCTGACGAAATTAGTATGATAGAGTTGGCTCAAAAAATTAAGCGACAGTGCCAGTCAACATCAGAGATTGTATTGGCAGGCCGACCTAAAGATGATCCGTCCCGGCGTTGCCCTGATATCAAAAAGGCCAAGAAAGAACTTGCTTGGTCACCCAAAGTAAGTTTAGAAGACGGGCTAGATAAAAGCATCCAATATTTTCAAACCCAACTCAGCACAGGCGTGATTGATTAGTCGTCTCCATTTTCGATGAGGTACTGGCACCGAAGGTATCATCGATATGAGCAAGAATTTGCTGGGCACTGGTCCCGTTCCCATAGGGGGTAGCGGCCTGGGTCATTTGCGTATATAACGAGTCATCGTTCAGCAATTGCGTGACATGATGGCAAATATGATCAGGGTCGGTACCGATTAATTTGGCAAGTCCCAAGTCAATTAAGGCATGTCGTTCAGTATGACTTCTTAAGATAAGAACGGGTTTTTTTAAGTAGGCAGCTTCCTCTTGGATGCCACCAGAATCTGTTAAAATGAGGTGGCTACGGCCCATTAGGGCAAGCATATCGGGATAGTCTAGGGGCTCTAAAAGTAAGATAGAGGGCAAATCAGCAAGTGATTGGGTCATCAGGGCATGAACGGCGGGATTAGGATGGACCGGGAACACCACTTGAACTTGTGGGTGAGATTGAGCAATTTGGGTCAATGCCTGGGCAATATTTTGAAAGGCCTGGCCATAATGTTCCCGGCGATGAGTGGTCACTAAAATAATCGGGTCCGTTTCAGAAACCCCTTTTTCAGATAAGCGATCTGAATGGCCCTGATCAAGACTAGATTGGGTATAGTGAAGGGCATCAATCACGGTATTACCCACCACATGAACACCGCTTTGGATCCCTTCGGCTCGTAGATGCACCGCTTCAGTTTCACTGGGCGCAAAATGAAGGTCCGCCAATGGGGCGATGAGGCGACGGTGAGATTCTTCAGGAAATGGGGAGCGGGTACTAAAGGAACGGTAGCCTGCTTCAATATGGGCCACCGGTAATTGATGGTAGCTAGCCGCTAAGGCCCCTGTAAATGCAGATATGGTGTCCCCTTGGACAATGACCAGGTCAGGTTGATATTCTTGAAGTGGCTTATTCAGAGCTTGTAAAAGGTCAGAGCAACGCTGGGTTAGGCAATCCTGGTTCGAGGGAAGTTCAAGAAATTCAGTAACCGATAAGTTAAAAAAGGATAGCAGGGGGCTCAATAGCCTTTGATGTTGGCCGGTACAACAAATAACAACCTCGTATTGGGGGCGACGTAAACATTCATGGATGACCGGTGCTAACTTAATAACTTCGGGTCGAGTACCAATAACAAAAAAAAGACAAGGGCGACGGGTGCTCATAAATAACGTATCCTCAGATCAAATTAGTCTAATAGTGGGGCAGAGTAGGCCCAGTTGTCAATTAAAAGGTACAATGTCATCAAAAAGAGCAGGCCCTTTTCCATTGATTAGCCCTTCTAGTATACTTTAGGTAAAAGGATATTAAGAACACAATGAAGTTATCCAAGGCTCCTAAAATTTTGATTTCTAGAGGGGACGTTTTGGGCGATGTGGTCGTGACCACCGCCTTAATTAAGCCCATTAAAAAGGCGTATCCAGACAGTCAGATCTATTTCTTGGTCAAGAAGGTCTATCATCCGATATTGGCTGATATCCCTGAAATTACGGGTCTAATCGAAGATCCGTTCCCTTATCAGTGGTCCGCAAAGTCAATCCCTGATCTATTTAAACTAGCAAAAAAAATTCGGTCAAAAAAATTTGATGTTTTTATAGGGCTATGGGAGGTGAGTCGTTATGGCCTCTTGGCATTGCTCGCCGGAATCCCGATACGAATTGGACATCGATTTAGTTTGAGTAATTCTTTATTGTATTCTCATAAAGTGGCCCTTAATTATCAAGACTTTATGGTCCATAAGATGACGTATAATTTATCGCTATTAGGCCCCTTAGGAATTCAAAATATCCATGAGCCGCGAATTTATTTGGCCCAAACAAGGTCAGTCAATGACGCGTTAAAGTCACGCTACCCACAATTAAATCAACAATATACAGTGGTTCATGTGGGGGCTGGGAACCCTCAGCGGGTATTATTAGCACATCAGTTTAGGCAATTATTGCACTTTCTGAAGCTCCAAAATATACCTGTGGTATTATTAGGGCTATCCAAAGATGAGCCTTTGGGAAGTTCAATTTTAGATGATCAGAGCTTGGAAAGTAGTGATCTGAATTTAGTGGGTCAGTTATCGTTAGAAGAGACCAAACATGTCATAGCCAATGCCAATCTGGTTTTTAGTTCCGACTCAGCTCCGGTTCATATTGCCGCTGGTTATCAGGTTCCTGTGATTATTTATTACTTAAATCGCATCCAAAATGCTTGCCATTGGGGGGCTTGGGGGACGGGCCAACAGATTATTAAGTCCCGTCATGATTGCATTGACCAGTGCCAACCGAGTGTCTGTCGAAAATTAGATTGTAAGGACCCGTTTGATATTCAGTTAAGTTTTCCATATATTAAGGCCATATATGAGGGCAAAACGCCACTCCCCAATTTAAAAGAGCAGCAATATCATTGGGCCCAAACTAGTATTACTATTGGGCAACTAGGGACTGTCTCTGCTTCACTACTAAGCTATTTTGATCAGCATGGCTGGTCTTGGGTCTCATTACCTGAAAAACAGACAATATCTCAGTTAAGTAGTTGGATTGAAATTAATAACATTAATGTGATTGTAATGGGCACGCAATGGCGGTCTTTATGGGCGCGGTTTAAGGTGTTTGTAGCGCGTTATATTGCATCAAATCGGATTACCTTTTTACCCAAATTGACCCATTGTGAATCTGCCTTTGAGTGGGAAGCTCAGGTGGCCCATTGGCTTCGAAATGAGACGATTTCAATGGACTTAGAAGAATAAGTAAGGGGGAAGTGGCGCCTGTCATCTTTTAATATATGGATAAACACGCTATGATAGGGGGTATGGATAAAAATAATCAAACGATATATCGACAAAAAGAACGATGGCAATTAATTAGTATTAAACGAGAGCAAGTCAAAGAATTAGCAGAAAAGTGTCAAATTTCCCTAACATTAGCACGGATTTTATTGGCAAGAAATATTGGGAATGGGGATATTGATCAGATTTATTCGTTTTTAAATCCTGAAGAAGATATTTTAAGAGACTATCAATATTTGTCTGACCCTGATCAACTATCTTTAGCCTTAAATCGAATTCAGTCAGCCTATAATAGTCGGGAGAAAGTCTTGATAAATGGGGATCCTGATGCCGATGGTATTTCAGGCACCAGTATTTTAGTGGCAGGGCTTCGACATTTAGGGATGAATGTGGAATTTGATTTTCCTGTACGATCTAGGGAAGGCCATGGTCTTCAGCCTCGGGTCGTGCAAGAATCAAGTCAAAATAATGTCAAATTAATTATTACTACTGATTGTGGAAGTAAAGATTTGGAAATGATTTCCTTTGCACAATCTAAAGGTATTGATGTAATTGTCACCGACCATCATATTTTAGGGAAAGAGTTGCCCCATTCTGTGGCGGTGATTAACCCCCATTTGGTAAAAAAGAAGACTAACTGCAAGCATTTGTCAGGGGTCGGGGTAGCCCATAAGTTTATTGTGGCAATATTTAATCATCTACAAGAGCCCCTACCAGAGTGGCTTGAAGAATTTATGTATATTATGACCACCTTTGGAACTTTATCAGATCGCATGAACATGAGAGATGGGTTTAATCGATTAGTGGTTGAAAAAGGAGTGAAGGCCTTACATCACACCAAAAGAGAAGGTTTAAAAGCATTAAAAAAGGTCTGTTGGAGCCAAAAGTATCCGATTCCAGCCAGAGAATTAACCCGCTCAATTATTCCCCGCTTAAATGCGCCTGGTCGGATCGGGGATCCAATAAACAATATCCCGGATTCGAATATTGTGGTGGATCTATTGTTAATTGGGATTGGTAAGAAAAATGCTAAAAAGGCAGCCAGTATCGCCTCAGTATTTGAAGAGGCATCTAGTATCCAAGAAAAAATGAAGCAAGGCATGAAAGAGGCCATTGTCGTGGCCGAAGATGTAGATACGGTGAACGAACAACGGAAGTTTATTACCAGTAAAATTGAAGAAGAAATAGAGTCTTTATTAGAAGATCAAGTGGATATTAAGAACGATAAAGTCATTATCGTGCAAGGTAAAAACTGGAACCCAGGTGTGATTGGAATTGATACAGATCGGTTAAAAGAACGCTTTTTAAGACCCTCTATTATTTTATCTGCGTATGATAATAGCCCCTATTTAAGAGGCTCGGTAAGGAGTATTCCAAGAATTGATATGTACCGGATATTAGATAAGGCCGAAGATCAATATAAAAATGAGTTTGGTGAATCTTTATTTTGTATTGAAGTGAAATCTGGAGACCAGACCCGAAAAGTGAATGCCTTTGGCGGTCATGCCCAAGCATGTGGGTTTACCTTAAATAAAGATAAGTTTGAGTGGTTTAAACGTACCATTCATCAAGAAATGGCCCAATTAGATGAAACCCAATTTGAATATGCTTATGATATCATTGATAAAATATCTTTTTCTCAGTTAAATGCGGATTATTTAGATGAGCTAGAGACCCTGAGCCCTTTTGGCCAAGAGTTTGAGTTTCCAATCTATTATTTGCCTAGGTGTAGTGTCTCTCAAGGCAAGCCATTTGGAAATAAATATCAAGAACTGGTCAAGCCTCATGTCCGATTTTTAGTGAAAGAGTTTGATGCGAAAGGGAAGCTAAGTTTAAATCAATTTAAAGCAGTGGGATTTGGATTATGGGAAAAGTATTGTTTGGCCAAGGCCAATAATGACCCACAGACTGCCTTTGATTTGATTTTTACATTGGGAAAATCCATGTCAAGAAATAAGAAGTCTTTTGAGTTGTCTTTGACCGTATTAGATATCCGAAAGTCAGGTAAAAACGTGGATTCCTTTTTGAATCCGGTGGACCCTTAATCAAGAAAAATAATTTTATTTTTGACGTTGAATGGCCAGGTGTTCTTTGTAGGTCTTCGAAAAATAATGTCGGCCATTTCGATGCGCAACAAAAAAGAAATAGTCACTTTTAATGGGGGTTAATGAGGCTTTAAATGAGCCTGAGCCTGGGGAGCTAATGGGAGAGGGTGGGAACCCAGAGTAACGATATGTGTTATAAGGAGAGTCCACTTTTAGGTCCTTATATAAGACCCGATCTTTATAGGATTTGCCCAAGGCATAGACAACAGTAGGGTCTGAGGCTAAGGGTTGTCGACGTTGAAGGCGATTATAAAATACAGAAGAAATGGTCCGTCGTTCATCTGCAACACGGGCCTCTTCTTCGATGAGAGAGGCAATAGTGAGGACCTGATGAAAGTTAAAACGAGATTTTGGGTTGCCTTGATAGGTAGGGGCTTTATCCCAAAGCGGCCAGATTTGCCTAGAAAATTCACGTAGCATGATTTTGACAATATTTTGAATGCTTTCTTGGGGTCGAAAATAGTAGGTATCTGGAAAAAGGTAGCCTTCAATAGTCGTGACTGGGATATCCGCTAAAAAAGGAAACTCCGATTCAAAGTGGGACTTGGCGTTTTGATGACAAAAGTCAATGAATTCAGTAGGGTCTATGGGCAACTTTTGAGCGATTTTATGGGCGATTTCGTGGATATTTGTCCCTTCGGTAATGGTAATGCGCGTCAAATTGGCTGCGCCATTATCTGTTTGTAAGGCATGACTAATCTGAGATAAGGACATGGAGGCACTCAATTGGAAGCTGCCCGCTTTTAAACGAGGCCCCGTTTGACTGAGTTTGGTATATAAATAGAACATATCAGCACGACGGATCAGATCATGGCGATCTAAAATACGCCCAATTTCAATTGGATAGGCATTCTTGGGAATATGAATAACTTTAGCCTCATATTTGAATGAGACCGGAACAAAAAACTGGGTGATCACCCAAAGTAGCCCCAGTCCAATCAGACTTAAGAGGGTATAAAGAATCGGCCGTTGATGACTAAAAAAGGACAACAGTGAGTCTCGTTTCATGACGTCTACATAGTAGCATCCACAGACAGGATGGACAATTACCCAAAAAAAGGAGTGTAAAATATACCAGAAAATTTCAATGTTTAAAACCAATCAAAAGTGGGAAATAAACTCACAGCTTAACAAAATAACAGGTGTATCTTTAGGGTAAACGTGGTGAAAAATAAGATCAATAAAGGGGGCAGTGATGTTAAAGTTACTGAAAGTTTTAGGTCTTTCAAGTCTGTGTGCTCTAATAGTAAGTTTATATGGCTGTGGAGTGGGCTTAGATAGCACGCAAAAGTCACTCGAGACTCAGTCAAGTCAGTCTGAAACATTAAGCAATGGAGACTTAATTAGTTATGAGGCTAAAGAGTCTTGGCCGAAAGCGGTGGCAGATACCTTGGTAGGCGCTTCTGGCATCCCTGCCTCAAAGGCAAGTTGGAGTACAGATTCCAGTTACCTAGAGTCTGGGGTCAGTACTTTACTGGACAATTTTTACAATTTTGATTCCTTTTTTAGTAATTTAGAGACCCGGCCCAACGTGGTCCAATATAATATATCTTACCAAACGAATAACCGGGCCGCATCAGCGGCGGTGTTTATTGGCGGAACGGCCAGCACCACTCAGCCGATTATGCTGTTTCATCATGGGACTATTTTTGAATATTCAGATGCCCCAAGCCTGACCAGTATTGACCTAAAAACGTTGGCGACACACTTTACGGGCGCTGGTGGAGAGATGTCAGTGGCATTATTATTTGCCTATGATGGCTATATTGTGGTGGCGCCTGACCAATTGGGGTTCGGGGATGCGTCAGGGGTCTTTCATCCCTATTTAATTTCAAGTATGGCGTCCCAGACCAGTATTGATGCCATTAAAGCTGTACGAACCATGATCGATAAAGAGGAGGTCAATGCCAGCTATAATACAGAGATATATTCAACCGGGTATTCAGAAGGCGGATATTCCGCCATGGCCTTATGTAAGCATTTAATTGAAACACCAGTGAGTGGCATGAACTTAAAGGCCTGTGCCCCCAATGCAGCGCCCATTGATTTATCTACGACGATGTATGCAACTATGACCGCAGATACGGTAATTTTTCCGCCCTATTTGCCGTACTTAATTTTTGCTTATCAAGACCAATACAGTGATTTTCCAAAAAATTCGGAAATATTTAAGAGTAGTACGGCCGGAGTCAATTATGGCGATCAAGTCAAAAGTGTTTTTGATTTTGTGAACAGTAGTAGTGTGATTTGGGCGGCAATGTCACCAGAGTATCCACCTACCCTCAATAAAACACCTAAAAATTTAATTTTAGATGATGTATTAACTGCTATGAACGCTGATTTGGCTGCTGGTACTCATGCCCATGCTATTCGTGCTAAGTTACATGACAATGACTTGCATCGTGTCCATGAATGGACTGGGGATTATAGCAGTGTCCCCATCCAACTATGTACCTTGGCCTATGATGGCATTGTTCCGTTGGCCAATGCTAGCAATGCCGTTGCAAATGGTAATCAAATGATACTTAAAGACCCTTCAAATGGGACTAAAATTATTTCAACCGAAGGGCTATTGGCAGGTAAAACCCATCACGCCTTAGGCTTAGTACCATGTATAAAAGAAACCAAGACCTTTTTTGATAGTAAGAAAAATGGATCATAGTGAATAATCAATGAAAAGAAAGGGGTGTAAGATGATGAAAAAGAAGACAAAGCAACTTATAAATATCTCAAAAATAGGACTCTTTTTGGCCATAGTCTCAGCGTGGTTGGTCAGTAGCAGTGCCATCTTAGATGCCAGCACTAAAGTCTTACCCGATGGAATTTGGAAGTTAGATGTGTATGTTGAAAGCTATGAGATTGATGAGGTGGCCGTCAATGGCAATGGCGATAAATTAGATTGGAAAAAGATCAGTTTGGCAGATGGAACCATTGCCGATATTAAACTATTAACCACTTTAAATGGGGCCTTTTATGTGAATTTAGGACCCGCTTATCAAAGTATAAGCACTACTACAAAGTTGGCCCATTACTGGAAAAAACAAAAGGCCCATTTGGATATCGCCTATGGCCTTACTGATAAGTTAACCTTATTTACTAATATTTCCTATGAAAATGCCGTTCTAGATTATACCGATGAATATCAGGCTGAAAGTAAAAAAATTGATGAACAGTTGGCCCTCTTAGATACTCCATACAACCGTGCCCCAGATAAGGCCATCGGAGAGAATTTAAATGACATCTATATTGGGGCCAAATATCGATTTTTAAATCATATGGCAGTGGCCGTTAAGGGGACCTTTGGCGACCTTCGAACAGGGGTTGATGCCAGAGAAAAGAAAGTCGAAGATAATCAACAAGAGTTAGAGACCGGAAAAAGCTATGACGAATTTCATGGCTATTTATTTGCTGATTATGAGATAGGTATGCTCCCTTTACGTATTACCACCGGCTATGTATGGAAAGGAGACGGGTATCAAAACTTTCTAGATAATAAAAAAATCGACATTAATTTAGGAGATGTGATTATTTTAGGCTTGGGTACGGAGCTGAAACTCCCCCTTGATATTAATACTGAGATTGGCATTACCCATTTAATCACTGGAAAAGATAAATATAAGGGCGGAAATTCCAATACATTACTACCCACGGCCGGATACAGCGATTGGACGGAGGTCCCCGACTCAGATACCAGTGCCACCATGGCCAGTATTAGCATGACCAAGTCTTTAAAAAAATTCTTACGAGTTTATGCCAATGCAAGCTTACCCATTGCCCATAATATGAAAGGTCAACTTTATGATTTTCCAGGTCGATTGGAACCCAGTACAACAATTAAATTAGGAATGACCTTGTTTTTAAAGTAAAATAGATAATAAGAAGAACCGAATTAAAGGGGGCAATAATGACCAATAAAAATCCATGGCTAAGCGAATATCCAAAAGGGGTATCTGAGACCATTAATCCCGATGAGTATACCTCATTACGAGATATTATCGATAAAAGTGTTTCAAATTATGCCGAGTTACCTGCCTATACCAATATGGGGGTCACTCTTCGTTTTGAACAAATCGATGAATATAGCCAGCAAATGGCCATCTATTTTCAACAGACACTAGGCCTTAAGAAAGGGGACCGCTTGGCCATTATGATGCCCAATTTATTGCAATATCCCATTGTGTTATTTGGGGCCATCAGAGCAGGGCTTGTCATTGTGAATGTAAATCCCTTGTATACCGCAAGAGAATTACACCATCAGTTAAATGACTCCGGGGCCACTGCTATTGTGATTCTTGAAAACTTTGCCCATGTATTAGCAGAGGTGATAGAGCAGTCGCCTATTCGTCATGTCACCATTACCCGAATCGGGGATATGTTAGGTGGTATTAAAGGAACTTTAATTAATGCCGTAATTAAATACATTAAAAAAATGGTCCCAAAATATCAACTTCCAGGTGCTCATTCTTGGAAGCAGGCCCTTCAATCGGGGTCCAAGGGGCAGTTAAGTTCAGTTAAAATAGAGGCTGAAGATTTGGCATTTTTACAGTATACAGGTGGGACAACAGGGGTCTCAAAAGGAGCCATGTTAACCCATCGAAATATGATCGCCAATTTATTACAAGCCAAAGAGTGGGTAAATTTTGAGATTGGAAAAGAAGCGATTATCACAGCCTTGCCCTTGTATCATATCTTTTCACTAACTGCCAATTGCCTCATGTTTTTAAAGATTGGCGGATGTAATATTCTAATTACTAACCCCAAAGACATTCCTGCCTTTGTTAAAACCCTTAAAACACACAAGTTCACTTTTATTACAGGGGTTAATACCTTATTTAACGCCTTGCTCAATCACCCCGAAATTGATCAAGTGGATTTTAGTCATTTGAAAATTTCACTAGGTGGCGGGATGGCCGTACAGGCCTCGGTGGCCAAACGATGGAAGCAGCAGACTGGAAATGTGTTACTTGAAGCCTATGGGCTCACCGAGACCTCGCCGGCTGTATGTGTGAATCCTATTGATTTAAAAGAATATAACGGGGCCATTGGCCTGCCACTGCCTTCCACAGAGGTGGCCATCTTAGATGAAAATGGAGCTGCCCTTGCCCCGATGGAGGAGGGTGAATTATGTGTGAAGGGTCCTCAAGTGATGCGTGGCTATTGGCAGAAAGACACAGAAACCAAGGCTATATTTACCAAAGATGGGTGGCTACGAACAGGTGATATGGCCCAAATCGATGAAAAAGGTTTTGTAAGGATCGTAGGGCGTCAAAAAGATATGATTTTAGTATCTGGGTTTAATGTCTATCCTAATGAAATTGAAGATGTGGTCATGAAAATGCCTGGAATTTTGGAAGTCGCTGCCATTGGTATTCCCGATGATCATTCAGGGGAGCGAATTAAGTTATTTGTGGTCAAAAAAGAAGAGTCAATCACTAAAAAAGCCATTATTGATTATTGTAAAGAGCATCTTACTCAATATAAACTTCCGAAAGATGTGGAGTTTTGTGATAGCTTGCCTAAAACAAATGTGGGGAAAGTCTTGCATCGGGCCCTAAGAGAAGAGCCGCCTAAAAAAGGGCCGTCATTTAACCAGGCGTTTGATTCAAATATAAAAAAGCATCAACAGAAAAAGGAGCCCCAAATTAAATGAGCGTTAAATCAGGGATCCTTGCCGGAATCGTTACCATTAGTTTGATGGGGGTTGGGGTATCAAGCACATCAGCTACTGAAATGACGGATGCATTACAAGTATCTGATCAGTTATTTGAACAACGAGAAATCACGGGTAATTTAGCCGCCTCAATCGCAGGCTTATCACCCTTACTTGAGGTAGAAAATATCAGCACCGCAGAAACGTATGCCGTATTGTGGCGATTATCTCAGCGATACTCAGCGGTGAATCGATATACAGACTGGGATAAACAGAAGCGGTTAGCGGCCTTTAAGAAGGGCATCGAATATGGACAAAAAGCCCAAGAACTTAAGCCCAATGGGGTTGAGGGGATTTATTGGATGGCCATCAATTTAGGCCGTGAAGCAGAGTTGAAAGGGATATTAAAGTCCTTGTCCTCAGTCAAACCCATTCGACGGAATATGGAAAAAATTATTAGCATTGACCCGAATTTTCATCGTGCTTATTTTGTTTTAGCAAGGTTATATCGAAAAGCACCCAAAGTCATCTCCATTGGTGATATGAATAAGGCCGAGTTATTTATTCGAGAGGCATTAAGTCGGGATGGGCAGGATACATATTACTTAGTAGAACTTGCTAAAATTAAACAGAAAAGAGGGGATATAAGTACTGCAATTAAGACTTTAGAAGAAGTGATACAATTAATGCCTCGTCAAAATGATCATACTCCAACCGTTAAACATAATCAAAAAGAAGCTCAAACCTTACTCAATCAATATCGGTAGTAAAATCAATGAACGATCCCATTCAAACTGGCGATTAGAATAAGAAAGTGGACATAACTTATTGTTTAGGAAACCCAAAAAACCATGGCGCTAACGCAAGTATTACAAGCAATCAAAAGATCTGATCAGTATGTAAAGCAATTACATATCACATTAAAACGGTTAAAGGTTGAACTAAGGGTAGGGGTGAGCATCGGGGTACTTGTCTTAGTTAGTGGAAATCTGATGGCAACACCAAATATACTCCCCAAAGCATCTTGGGAGATTGAGATTTATTCGGAAAATAGCATGATTGATACGATGGCAGTGAATAAAAGTGGAGATAAAGTTACTTGGGAACGTATCGGTATCAGGGATCTAAAGTTAGGTGATTTTGAGTTATATCGACGGTATGATGAGTACTTTCAAAATAATTTAGGGTCATTTTATGAAGAAAGAAATCAACTTGATTCCACAACCAAACTCATTGAATCATGGTTAAGTCAAGTGACCTATATTAATATTTATTATGGGTTAACTCAGCGGGTTACAATATTTTTGAATACTTCATATGAAAATACAGTCCTAGACTATACCAGTAAATACGAATTAGAAAGTAAGAAGATTAAAGAGAATTTCCAGCTATTAGGAGAAGGATCAAGATACAAGCGACTCCCGGATAAAGCAGTGGGGGATCATATCAATGATATTTTTCTAGGAGCAAAGATACGGGTACTCAAGTTTTTTATGTTAGAATTTAAAATGACCGCGGGTCTACTAAGAATAGGGCAAGACGCTAAAGAGAAAGTAGTCGAAGAACAGGTTGAAGAACTGCAGACCGGAAGAGAATATAATGAGTGGCATGCGTACATTATCGGAGACTACCAAATGGGGCCCTTACTAATCTATGGGAAAACGGGGTATATTTGGATGGGAGAGTCCTATCAACGACAGTTTGATAACCAAGACATTCAGATTGATTTAGGGGATCGAAGCATGACCCAAGTTGGCGCGAAATTAAATTCACCATTTAAAACCAACATTGAATGGAATATAATGAATTTAAAAAGTGCGGCAGATAAGTATAAAGGGGGCAACTCAAAAACCGCTTTTCATGACGGGTACGATGTTTGGACTCAGGTCCCTGAATCCGACACTCATCTTCGTATTCTACAAATTAAAGTGGGCATCGAATTAAATTCATATTTAACCGTTTATGGAAGCTCAAATCAAATACTTAATCATCAATTAACTGGGCAGCTCTATGAGTTTCCAGGTCGAATTGAACCAGAGACAATATTCCAATTAGGAGCAACGGTCAACTTATATTAAGGATCAAAGAAGGGAGGTTTTAAAGTCGATGAATGGGGATGCTTGTTTGAAAAAATGGCGTGGAATATGGACTGTTAAAATCGGGGTTTTGATACTCCCTATTTTACTAAGCGCTTGTGGGTTAGGAATTGATAAAGGACCTGCATTTAATAGAGAAGCATATGGAATTAAAGAAAAAGAGCTTTATTTTATTTCGTATGAACTTGAAGGTGTTTGGCCAGAAACAGTGGCAAAAACAATCATTAATAAGAGCATACCCGAAAAAAGTGGCCCTTTTCTAGTAAATAAAAGCGTATTAAATGAAGGTTCAGAACCGTTGATTATAGCGTTTAACAATATTGATCAGTATATTGATCAAAGTCAGGGCCTACCCACGGTCTATCAGTATAAGGTGATATATAAAGTTAATGGAATATTAGCGTCAGCCTCTGTTTTTTTTAACCAAAGTTCATCTAAAGTAAAGTCATTCTTAGGAGCAGAGCGTGGGACCTTAATGGCGCATAACAAAGCACCTAGCTTGAGTTTTTATAATCTTCAAACAGAAGACTATAAAATCACAGGGGCAGGGGACATGGAAATGATGATGTTATTTGCCTATGAAGACTATATTGTGGTGATCCCTGATCAGTTAGGCTTTGGTATCAGTGAACAGGTATTTCACCCCTATTGTATTGCATCAACAAGTGTAGATTCTATGATTGGGGCATTAAATGCCGCTAAGCAAGTGGTAGAAATTGAGAGTAAAACCAGTACATTTAACCAAGATTTATATCTGACAGGGTATTCACAGGGCGGGTATTCAGCAATGGCAAGCTGTAAAGCCATTATTGAGGATCCATCTATTGTCAATTTAACATTAAAAGCCTGTGCCCCCAATGCCGGCCCTTTTGATTTATCAGGGGTGATGACCGAATTGATGTTATCAGAGTTTGTTATTTCTCCAACGTTTTTACCGTATCTCATTTTTGCGTATCAAGCACACTATGGGGCTGATTTTTATCAGGAGAATGATGTTTGGACGAGCATTGAAGTGCTGGATCTTGAGGGGCTAGATATTGGGGCAGTCCGTTCAATTGAGGACGAGATTCAGTCCAAATTAGAAGAATTCGCAGCGGGGCCAGCAAACAAAAACATCAATATAGGAAGTCAAATCAAAGAGGCATTTGATTTCTCAGAAGAGTCCGGTCAAAATATACTCGTCGCGATGTCTCCTGAGTTCCCCACTTTGAATTTTACACCGAAAACAATTCTAAATGAAGAATTAAGAGATCAACTAAATTTGGACCTAAAAAGTCAAACACAAAGTAACCGCTTAACTCAAAAACTATGGGAAAATGATTTATATCGTGTCCACGAGTGGCGCGGTGATTATACCGCCGTTCCATTTCAGCTTTGTCATTTAGAAGGGGATCGAATTGTTCCTAAACAAAACAGCAAAAATACCGTTAAAAATGCAGCTGAAATGAACCTGGTTGATCCATCAGGTGGAATAGAGTTATTTACAGAGGAGGGGATTAAGTCGCTCTTATTTCATCATATTTTAGGGATTATTCCATGCTATAAAGAAACAAAAGTGTTTTTTGATAAGATCAAAAATAGCTAGCGGCTATTGAGTCGGCCGATCATACCCCGCTTCCCAATTAATGAGTCGTTCGATTTTAAGTTCATAACTCGGCGTATAAGCCAAGAATTCGGCAAGACCTGCACGGGTAAGGTACTCTCCTTCAGCCTCTTCTTCGACTTCAACATCGTCAATAATACCGGCATTAACAAGCATCATAACCACTTCTGTTAAGGTTAAGCCTTGATCAGGTTTAAAGGTCCCGTCAGGGAAGGCAAACATGAGCCCTTGATCAATGGCCACTAAAATATAAGGGGCATAAGGATGATCTTTGGGGACGTCAAAAAATAAGTCATATTCAGGGTTCTTAAGTTCTGTTTCACCCATTAGCAGCACCATTAATTTGGTAATATAGTCACGAGTGACTACTTTTTTGGGGTGAAATAGATTGTCAAAGTCACTATCTAATACGCCTAATGTCGCTAGGAACTCAATTTCACGTTTTCCCTTAGTTCTTCGCGTTAGATCAGGAAAGGTTTTGAGTCGAAGGATACGAATATAAGAATAAATATCATCTCCTTCTGTAGGCGTTAGTTGAATTGGGATCAGGTTTTTACCTGCCTCAAGTTCCAGAGAAATTGAAAAGTTTAAGTCCTGGTCAATATAAATACGATGGTCATTAATAGATAATTGTGAAATTAATGGCGAGATTGAACCAATACACCGGATCGTCTTTTTATAGTGGACATGTTTATCTTTAGGGTAATCCATTTGTAGAAAGAAAGGAAATTGAAGCAGTTGAGATTGGTTACTGGCTAAATCACTACCTTGAAAATAAAGCATCGACATTTCTTTAGGTAAGTAGGCGTGATTCTTAAGGTGGTCAGGGGCCGTGAATTCTGACACCCAATGACTAGGGAGTAAGGGATTAACAGGCTTAAATTGACTTTGGGGATTTGTTTGTGTAAAAGTAAGCGCCATATTATCAATTTTTCCGGTTAACCAATCGAGTTGTTCATTGGCGGTTACAGAAACAATATAGGTGTTGTTTTTAGGTTTAATATTGACATTAAAAGTGGGCGATATTAAATCTGAGAAGACCGTAACCACATTGGATTTATTAGAGAGTTCTTTAGTGACATCAAAGGCAATAATATGTAAATCATTTCGACCTTGATTTAAGTCAAGGCGTGGGATCTTCCATGTTCCAAATTTACTCGTCAATGTCGAGCGAGCTAAAGTGTCATTATTATAGACTTGTAGCGCCGTATTTTTAGGGCCTACTCCTGATAACATAATCGTAGGCTCATTAATGATTAGTTGTTCGGCATAAGGGGATAAAATAAGAGGAGGCTTCGGGCGGGCATTTCCTAAAATTGAAAAGGTAAAAGAATGACTGGGTTCTTTATGAAATGGATAGGCATTGTATTGATAATTATAATCAAGGCGCATCGTATAATCATTGGCACTAAAGCCAGAAGAGATCCGGTCAAAAATAATGCCAACGCCTGCGTTGTATGATGATGACGCTCGTGATCCTCGAAGTACAATGTTTTCTTGTAATTGATATTCAGCGCCAAGATTAATTCCATTTTGGTCATTATTTAAAAATAAAGAGAGCATGTCCGAGTATAAGTCTGCCCGAAGACCTAAGTAGGCTTTGGTCGGTAAAATACCCTTATTATTACTAGAATTATAACGAATAGGTGAAGATAAAATATTATGAAAGGCAAGCCCTGCATGAAGAGAGTTTAATTGGTGATAGTCAATAAATCGGGATCCAATAACACCGATATCTAATCCATATCCAGCGGCTTTAAAGGATGAAATCTGGCTGGAAATAAATTTGAGCCCCGTTCCCAATGAAATGGCATTTAAGCCAAATACATCATAAAAGGAGGTCCCAGATGTAAAGTCCACAAGTTGAAAGCCGCCCTTAAAAGAGTCGACTTGCCAAATTTCATTGTTCAGTAAAATAGTTTGAGGGATTTGATTTAAGGCAACGCTACCATAGTTGAGTCCCAATGAAATACGTTGTTTTTTCAAGCGAGCATTAAGAAACGATAAAGGGATATCAAATGGGTATGAGAGGCTGAGGACATTGTAGTCAAATTCTCCCATAATGGTTAACTGGCTAAATGAAAAGGGCATCGTATCAACAGAGTTTAAAGAAGCGGGGTTAATTAATGAAGCATTAATGTCCCCAATTAAGACAGGGTTTGTATTTCCCAAAGAGTGGCTTCGTGACCCACTCATTTTTTCTTGAGTATGGGCAATCGTTCTAGATACGGATGCGCTTAAAGGAGACGCTGAAAACAGCGCTATAAGAAAGAGACTCATAAAGATCGTTTGGTAGTTATTCATTAATAGATGGCCAACTTTGTTTTCGCAATTGAGGTATTTCCTTGGGTATCTTTGGCAATTAATTTGGCAATATATATGCCAGGAGATAATGCTTTATTACTAACTGAGATAGCCCAGGTCTGATATCCAATCGAGGTAAAGGATCGTTGCTCATGGTAAATTACTTGACCCACATGGTTAACAATATACAAATCGGCAGTAGAAGGGCTTGCTGAGGTATTAAAGCCAGCAGTAAGTGCGGCAGACCCAGCAGGGTAAGGATTCGGATAAAACAAAAATCTTGAGATATTAATTGCATTGGAAATATAGTAGTAAATATTTGTCACATCAAGGGGGTTACCTGCAAAGTCATTGGCCATTACTTGAATATGATTATTCATGATTCCAGTATAAATGTCTGGGATTGAAATGGTGCTGCTACTAATATCAAAGGTAAAGGTAAGGTCATTTGAAGTTGAGAAAAGTGGGAATATTGAGCTAGAGGTACCCGTATCAGATAAGCTAACTTTGGATAAAGGGGTACCATTTAATAGTACCTGAATGGAAGATTCATCGATAAGGCCAAGAATGGGTTTTATTTTTATAGTAATTTTATCATGCTCACTAAGGGCATTTTGATTATTAAAGGCGAGTTGGCTACCATGTCGATCAATAGTGACAGAGTCAATATAAGAGGGGAACTCAAAATCATATTTACTCTCTTGCTTAGTGAGCCCTAGATTAACAGGGGTTTCAACAGCAGAGGTCATGCCAGTCTCGGATAAATACCGAGTTAGTAAAACCGTTGTATCAGGAAAGCCTGCCACTGTATATTCGATATAAGCATCAATAACAGCACTGCCACCAGAAATAGGTGTAGAGTGGGCAATATTATAGGTGAATGATTGTTCCGCTTTATTAGCAATGCTGGTGTTAGTATAGTCTTGAATCGGTGTTATTGTAAATTCAGGAGAGATATCAATTCCTGAAATATCTTGAAGATAAATCTTAGGTGAAACCTTAGTCACTGTAATCGTTTTTCCAGAGGTATTACTAGGGACTTGAATAGTGACTGTAAACTCAGTGCTTCCATCTTTAGTAGATGTATCCGTAAAAACAGGAGTTGGAAGGACTTTAGGCTCAACACTTATTACAGCATTAACTTTAGGTAAAGGCAAGTTACCACCAACAATAACTGAAGATCCGTCATTGCTTTCAATAGATTCTAGTTGGGCATAAATACCGGGGAGGCCAACGGGGCAATTTTGTCCAATATCAAATAAAATTAAATAGTTATTATTAGACCCTTTAGAAATCGGAATACCATTAATAGCCGCCCTTAGTTCAGGTGTGTCGGTGGTAAAGGATGCGGTGGCAGCCAGTAACTGGTCCGATGCATCTAAGGCCTCATTTGTATTAACATCTTTATATACCCATACTTTAGAGATTCCAGTGTGATCTGAACGAAATCGTCCATCACTGTTTTTAAAAACAAAAGAGGCGTTATCAATGTCTTTATTGGAATTTAAGGTCAATGCCATAATGGGCACTTTCTCTTGGCCTTGTAATACAGTCTTAGGCGAGAAAGGCGCAGAAGTTGCTTGGGTTACATCAACAGTGGTATCGGTAATGGTGAGCACTGCATCAGGGCTGGCAATTGCAGGGGTTTCATTATTAAATGTCATCAATTTAATATCCTGAGTTGATAGATTATTACTCGAGTCGGTATAAGACGCGGTCCCTGTACTTAAACCTAGGCGAGCAATAGATTGCTTGGTACTCGCGCCATTAAAGCCAATAAGATCTTTGCCAAAGTGATAGACTACAAAAAAATCTTTATCTTGGTTTCCTCCATTGCTATCGGTATATCCCAAGTCTGAATTGTGCTCTAGAATGCTAGTGCCTTGAATGGTCGCTTGAACAGGAGCGGTTTGAGTAAATTCAATAGGAATGGATACAAGATCGCTTTGGTTGTTACTAGTTGTAGTTCCTAAAAACATATCTCCAATCTTACGGTCACTATCAAAGCCTAAGCTGGCATCACGATTTAAATCTTCATATAATTCAACGCGTTTTATTCCATTTTTAGTTCCTAATAAATCATAGCGAAGTGTACCAGGGTTAAGGATGCTAACAGTATTTAATGTTACATTGACATAGTTAGCTCGAAGCCGAAATTTTAAAATAGGGCTAAATGTTTCGGGTCCAAATTGATTGTTTTCAGGAATGATACTGTCCACACTGACTAAGGAGAGCCCTCCAATATTAGATTCAACGGCAGATTGACGATCTGATGCTTGAAGAGGCCAGGTTAATGACTGTTTTGATTTTGATCCTTTCGCTTGGATAGAGTATAGTTGTGCACTAATTCTAGAGTTTTCAGTGACTGAAATAGCGTCCCCAATATCATAGACCAGATAAAAGGAGTAGTAATCGCCTTCTTCTATTTTTTCAAATGTACTGGTCCATGGGTCAGTAAAAGTAATCGTATCCGTAAATGATTCGTTAGTTTCAGTCGTTGAAAATGGTCGAGAAAGGGTTTCAGTAACATCATCTTCAACAGAGGTATTAAATGGAGGGTCTGCCTTTGCTTTAAATAATCGGGCTTTGGTAATCCCATTTGTATTAGAGGTATCTGTTATAAATTTTTTGTAAGTATCCTTGAATATGATTTGAATATCCTGATCAGATGCAAGAATGGGTTCTCCGGCAACTTTAATTTTGAAAAAGAGCATGCCAACCGTTTCATTACCAGGTAAAACAACGCCTGGGGCCACATTAGTTACTTGAACATCTTCAATACCTGTAATAATGGTCCCCTCTGTAGAAGAGGTGGCATTTTGAGTGGGTGTACTAGTATCTGTAATCGTTGAGGTTAGTAAAACATTCGATTCACTTAAATTAGAAATGGACTGAATAAAGATGTTGGTGGTTTCTGATAGTTGGGCTGTATTACTAATATCATAGGCAATAAAAAAGGTTTTTCGGACATTGGCAGACACGGTTTCTGCCGAATCAAAATCTAACGAAACTGTTCCTTTTTCAACCGCTGTAAAGGCATGTGTTTTTTTGAGTGTGTCATTGTCAGGGGAAAAGGTTCCATCGCTATTGGCATCCATATAGACATAGATTTTATCAATTCCACTACCAAAAAAGCAGTTTTCACCTGTATTGGTTACTTTAATTCGTTGCACAGTCTCAGTGTCAATTGTGCCTGCAGTTGCAGCCATTGTAAATGTTAACATATGAACTTTCTCTGAACCACGAGGCGCGTAAGAAACACCCCGAGACGAAGAATGGTAGTCTAGCGCCCCAAATACCTTGGTGGGTACAAGGAGTGTAACCAGGAGTAAAAAGAATGCATGCGAAAAAAAATAGGTAAGCTTGAAACGCTTACAGGTCATTAAAATATTGATCATAAAAAACCCAATTGAATATATATTTATTATACCATGTTTTTGACTTTGATAGGGGGGATAAAAATATTAATGATTTACTTGGTAAATATGGGTTAATATGAACCCAGCTTTTGAAGCATAATAATCGCATCTTAACGGTATTAAACAAGTATAAAAAAGGGAATGATGAGTCTAGTCAATAATATCGTGATTACTAAAGACCTCTTGAACATCATCATCGTCTTCTAATTTATCAATCAGGATCGCTAATTGATCAGCATCACCTGGGGGTAGTTGGACATATGTTGAGGGGAGTTGTGAGAAAATAGCATCGTAATAAGGAATCTGTTGTTCATCAAAAGCGTGTTTGATGGGCTCTAGTTGAGCAGGACTGGTGACGACTTCAATGGAGCCATCAACTTTGGTATCAATATCGTCTGCATCAGAGTGAGTGGCAATATCAATGATCCGATCTTCATCAGAGCCTGGTTCAAATAAAATAAAGCCTTTGGGCTCAAAAAGGTAAGAGACAGATCCTTTTTCGACCATCCGGGCCCCATTTTTATTTAAGATGATCTTAAGATTAGAGACTGTCCGGTTTTTATTATCAGTCAAGCATTGGATTAAAATTGCAACTCCAAGGGGGCCATAGGCTTCAAAGTAAGCCTCTTCAATGGCCGCACCCGTTGCATCACCACTTCCCTTTTGAATGGCCCGATTAATATTATCATTGGGCATATTGGCAGCCTTTGCTTTTTGGATCGCCAATCGAAGCCGAGGATTTGACTCCGCTTCAGCACCCCCAAGCTTGGTTACAACCATGATTTCTTTGGCCATTTTAGAAAACACTTTGCCACGTTGGGTATCTGTTTTGGCTTTTTTACGTTTAATTTGAGACCATTTACTATGACCAGCCATAATAGAGAAATCCTTTCTAAGTGAACTTAATTAAGAGACAGGACGTGGTTTTTTTTCATTGGCATATTGGGCCAGAACCCCTTCAGATTCAAGAGTATCCATAATCCGTGCAGCACGATTATACCCAATACGAAGCTTACGTTGCAAATAGGAGGTTGACGCATATTGGGTACTCATAATTAAGGTTTTGGCCTCTTCAAGAAGCGGCTCATCATCATTGTCTTTAGCGTTAGAGTCAGATTCATTAGAGATTGGCTCAATCTCAACCAGGTCAGATTCATAGTCCGGGCTACCTTGTTTTTTCCACCAAGAAACCACTTTTTTAACTTCAGTTTCAGTGACAAAGACCCCCTGGGTTCGTTTGGGTTTAAATGACCCAACTGGAGAATAAAGCATATCACCTTTACCCATAAGTTTTTCAGCACCAGGCATATCAATAATCGTTCGAGAGTCAATTTGAGATTGCAGAAAAAATGAAATTCGTGATGGAATATTTGCTTTAATTAGCCCTGTAACAACATTAACACTAGGTCGCTGGGTCGCCACAACCAGGTGAATTCCGGTGGCTCGGGCCATTTGGGCCAATCGACAGATCGTTTGTTCCACATCTTGGGCAGCCACCATCATCAAGTCAGCCAGCTCGTCAATAATCACCACAATATACGGAAGTGGGGCATACTCACAGGGCGCCTCTTCACTCGCATTTTCTTGTTGTTCTGAAACAAATTGGTTGTACCCTGCCAGGTCTTTTACCCCAGTCGCTGAAAAGAGTTCGTAGCGACTCTCCATTTCCATTAAGGCCCATTTTTTAAGTGTTGCCGCGGCTTTGTTCGGGTTGGTTACCACAGGGGAGAGTAAGTGGGGGATTCCTTCATAAAGGGCCAGTTCCACTTTTTTAGGGTCAATCATTAAAAATCGAACTTGGTCAGGGGTTGACTTCATTATAATTGATAAAATAATCGTATTAATACAGACTGACTTTCCTGAGCCAGTAGCACCTGCAATTAAAATATGAGGCATTTTTGCCAAGTCCATGAGTACTGATTCACCTGAGATGGTAAGGCCAATTACTGATAGCAGTGACGCAGGGTTTGATAAAAAAGAAGTTTTTTGAATAATATGACGCATGGTCACCGTATCAGTGGCAATATTAGGCACTTCAATACCAATTAAAGACTTGCCTGGAATGGGGGCTTCAATCCGAATATCTGGGGCAGCTAATTTAAGGGCAATATCTTTAGATAGTGATGTTATTTTACTAATTTTGACGCCATCACCTGGCGTTAATTCATAGCGAGTGACAGAAGGGCCACGAGTAATATTGAGGACTTTGGCTTTGACATTAAAGCTGGTTAAGGTGCTTTCTAGTAACGCTGATTGACGTTGGATTTCCTTTTGAGAGAGGCCCTTGTTAAGTGTGACTTTTGAAGGGGCGGCTAATAGAGAAATTGGAGGCAGTTGATAGGGTTTAGATCGAATTGTAACACGCTCAGCAGGAGACTCTTCATCAGCAAGCTCAATTGGCAATTGCTCAGCGGTCATTTCAATGGTTTCTTCAGAATTTTCATCATTGTCTACTGACGATTCCATGACTGTTCCCAGGTCAGTATCGTCAAGGATCGCAGGAGCATTAGTATCAAGGGTATCGGGTACTTCAAAGGGGGTTTCAACAACAACGGGGTTTAATTCAGTTTCATTAACTTTGATTGGGGGCATCTTTGGTACACTTTTTGGAGAAAGGGAAGGCGCAGGTGCAGCGATGGGCTTTTTAGTAAAGAAAAGGGCATGAAATGTTTTTTTGATTAGTGCGGATTCTTCATCAGATGAAGTCACGTCTGCAAATAAAAAGGCCTTGATATCATGCAAGATATTAGCGGCTTCTATGAGTAAGCGCTTTAAAGACACTCCAAATAGGACGATGCTGGAGATAAAAAAGGACATAATAATAAATAAAATAGTGCCATTAGGACCAATTAAATGAGTCAGGATAGATAGGCCAGTACTTCCAATCCAACCACCAGAAGTTGGAAACAGAGGCCAAGCAAGTTGCGTTGAAAACTGATGAACCAGGCCTTCGATTAAGATTAAGTAACAGAAAAAAGAGACGGTGCTAGCACTTACCAGTAAGCGAATGGGGATCGAATGAAATAAAAAGGTAAGCCCAGGTACAATTAAAAAAACAGGTAAAGCAGCCGCCCCCTTAACTCCACAAAATGTGGTGATCACTTGAATACAAGTGCGACCAAGAATACCCATTGTATTTGGGTAATAGTTAGCGATAAAAATGAAAATAGCCAAACAGAAAAATCCAAGGGCACGCAGTTCATGAGAAAGTCGTTTTGGGTTTCGGTCAATAAGTTTTATGGGGGCTTTCTTTTTGGATGAACGACGTTTGGCGGACATAGGTAAGGCTCCTTTATATAACTATTATACCAAATGCAGCGGGCTTACTCCTAGCAAGTATCAGAATGAGTCAGAGTAGGGCGTTTAGGGTAGTGTAATGAAGGGAATTGAATGCTGAAATTGACTAGTTTAATATTAACGAAGCGCCTGTTACGGTTTATTTTAATTTAAAGTGTAGGGAGAATCTAAGTTAAAAGTTCCCTAAGCAGCGGTGTCAGTCAGTGCATCAGTCAATAAGCGAAAGGCTTTTTTAGCTGGAGAGAGAAGTTTAGTGCTTTGAATCGCCTGAAGGGCATCAAGGGTAAGCTGATAACAGGCATAATGATCTTGCGTTTCTTGTTCTTGGGGGGAGTCAGATAATTGTTTGAGGAGTTGTTGGGAATCAAACTGTTGGGAGAATTTAATATAGAATTTTCCAGAAAGATGATGAAGTTCAGAAAAATAGGCCGCGTTATCAGAATTGTCTGAGATCGTTAAAAAGGACAACAATGAAGATAAAATAACTTTTTTGAGTGGGGTCGTTATTTCTGGGTTTTTCATGCCTAATTTACCGTAAACAAATTGATTGAAAAACTTTTGGATCATATCATAAGGGTCCGCATATGTCAGAACAGTATTCGCTGATTTATCCGAAAGTGGGCCGTTCTGAATCATTCGAGAAAAGATTTGGACCAGTTGAATTAAGAATAGGGGATTAAGCTGATACTCATTAGGAAGATGAAGGAGTGAAACTTGTGAATAGTGCTTAGGGTCTACAAGGACTGAAAGAAAGGCATCTTGAACAGGTTCAAGTGGCGAAAAGGCAAAGTCTAAGAAAAATAATAATAAAGATGTGCTCATGGGTGAGTTTGATAAGAGTTTAGATGTCATTAAGGCTAAAGTTTTCAACATAATATTAAGTTGAAGCGATGCTGTTTTTTGACCAAATTTAGAGTCTCGGCTAAGGGCAATAATATCAAGGGCTGATTCTTGAATATCTAGTTCAGGTGAATGGGACATAATAAAGGCCGCCATATCACAAATTAGACGATGAATATCAGCATCCTCACCCGCATTACTAAGGTCATCTAAAAATTGCTCCAAAATAGACCTTAATGTGGGATCAGGAAAAAACAGATGCAGCTGATTTTTTTGATGTGCATCAGCAATTTCATCTTTAAGTTTAGAGAGCCTGGCTTGCATTGTGGGTTGTTTATTCATAAGTAAGTCACTAATCATCAGTATATCATGATCTTAAGTGATGAGTGGCCACGAATAAGGGAAAGAAGCACTAGAGAAAGTATCGTTAGCGGTTAGTGAATCAATTGAAGAGTGGAAAGAAGGACAAGGGATACAGTTAAAAGTGAAGCACTTGCTATGATGTCAAAAAGAAGAAGAGTTAAACAAAAGAGATGATTAGAGGCGCGTT
>PBBE01000007.1 GCA_002716485.1 Actinomycetota bacterium | reverse complement strand
AAGAAAATGAAGCAGAAGGCGCTATTATTCCCATTAAAATTACCCGCAGTGGCAAGCACACGGGCGCAGTGAAACCTGCCCCTAACACCAAGCCCAGTCACCTTGAAAAAAACCCGCGTTTAGTCGGGCTTAATCCTGATACGGCCTTATCCAACTCATTCAACCAGCACAAAACAGTTAGCCTATTGGCTTTTTTTTCACGTAATGTCCCCCTACAAATCATGGGCTACCAATACCAAGTCTTTGAAACATTTACAAAGGTCGTTGATCGTATTAAAGCTAGTGGTCTTGATCAAAATCACATTGATAATCTTTCTCGACTTTTCTTTGATAACATCTCATTTTCGCAACTGGTGGATGAATGGCAAAAACTTGTACATCGATTTGGCCCCCCTGAGTCTTCAGACCGATTAATAGGCTTCAATCAAGCACTTAAAAGAGACCAACTCCCTTAAGGTATTTGGGGCTAGACAGAAGATACCGCTCTTCTTATACTAGGGCAATGACACTGATTCGGACTATTTTTCTAGGGATACTCATCGCTTGCCCACTCTTTGCCAGCCCACCCACAAAGCTGGCCTTTACCTCCTGTATCTGGCATCATGACCCTCGGATCTGGTCAGAGATTGGCACTCATATGATTCATACCTATCAACCGGATATTGTCTTGCTGTTGGGTGATATTGTCTACGCGGACATCTCAAAAAATGGCCGTATTGGCTTGGATTATGCCCATCGCCGGATCCGACCCCGCTTTATTTACCCCTTCTTTTTTTCACGGCGTTTTTCCTTAAGTCATATGGACGATAGCTATGCTCAATTCAAATCCTCTTTGTTTTATCAAGACCTTCGTCACTATTTTCGTCACCATCCTCGCAACGACGCATTACTCCAAAGTATTAACGGCGATGCTGGGATTATTTCGGTCTGGGACGATCATGATTATGGCATTAATGATGGGGGGGCATGGCACCCTAAAAAAGTGGCCTTAAAAGGAATTTTTCAATCCCATTTTGGGATCAACCCCCATAGTGGCCTGGCCGCCGATGCGCCTGGCATTTATGGTAGCTATCGATTCGGCCCCAACAAACAAGGGCAGCTGATTATTTTGGATTGCCGATCCTTTAAGACCCCCCACTTCAAGTTATCTGATACGGAATCGCCCACTATTTTGGGGGCTCAACAGTGGAAATGGCTAATGACCCAGCTCCAAGAACCTGCAGAGCTGAGGCTCATTGCGGCGTCCATCCCTGTCATTCCCACTGACATTTATCAATGGAAACAAGGAAAATGGAAATCAAAATGGAAAGAGCGTTGGCACCTGTTTGGTAATGAACGGGAACAACTACTCTCTCTCTTGGCCAAGAGCACCGGCCAATCAGTTATCTTATCTGGCGACTGGCATGTGGCTGATATCTCTCGTATCCAATACCAAGGTAAAGAAATTGTGGAGATCACTGGTGGCGGCTGGCATACGGATCGGCCCACATATAAAGGCTACCGGGGGCTTAGACGACGCTTTAAGCATGAGCATTCTATTCCCAGTGTCCAAGCCGATATGCCGCCTAGCCGTTGGCAGAACTTTGGTACAGTGACGATTGACTGGTCAAGGGAACAGGTGCATCTGGCCAGCTATACCAAGGAGGGGCGTATTTTCCCGGGCTATGAATATTGGGTTTCGTTTTAAGTAATTTAGCCTAGTTATCCCCTAGGAACTTAACAGCGATGAGCGCGGTTATTAGGTTAACACTATTCCACATACTTATAGCAAGAGCAGACGCTGAACTTGTATCTCGATCACAACCAAACTCGTCTTCTGGATTAACGCTTTGTGGAAACTGCTCCTTAAGAACACAGTCCTGCAACTCACGATTACTGTAGCACGCGCCCTCCTTTTCCCAAAGCGCCTTAATAAGAGTCTCCAAACAGACACGCTGGTGTATTTCTTTTTGGAAATCATCATCCTGACTTTGTCTAGACTCTTTGCAATTGGTCTGTACCGTGAAGTTAAATTGGGATTCGACACAAGACTCTACGTGCGCTGCAAGCACATTTTCTGACCACTCCCTGTCATATTCTAGCTCTCCATCATCGTTTTCATTACATAATGATGGCTTGACCTTGTCACAGCCTCTTGGCATATCTCCAAGACGTCTTTCTGTCGAATTGCTCGTCTCCCCGATACCAGCAACCTCTTCTTCTGTCCCCCTAAGGCGCCTCACTATAGCAGTCGCTTCCTCCGCCATATTACTCAACGTTTCTTCTGTACCCTTTGTGGCTGCAATATAAAGCAGTGCCGGGCCTAAAGTTGCCGCTGTTGCTATGGCTACTTTTTTTAAGCTCAACCCAGCCAACCTATCACTTAATCCTCGAAACATAACTATCTCCTTTTACTAACTAATTAACTATTTAATCATTATTTTATTTAATTATTTTTATATATTATCACAAAATCACTTTTTATTCAATATAAACCCCTACCCATTCCATACACCCCCGCTTTTCCCAGCTCTATTAGACTGCTTACTGCAGATCTACCCTGGCGCTTTCCTATCAGATATTCACTTTTTTTATTCTTTTGTTTATTCTTACGTTACTCATTTTAGATTGATCACTAAGTTTAATTCATTGAATTCATTATCATTACCCTGTTTATAAGCCTATCATATTGTGTTTTTTCAATTTCTTGACAAGGTAAATGATGACTGCTATATTACGTCCATCTCTCATTAATATAAGATTATTATTTAATTAATATAAGATGCTTTTATTTAATAAAAGACACTAAGGAGTAGTCTCATATGGACATATACAGAGGTTCATCTCATCGAGGAATGACTGGCTATACTCTTCAGATGACAGGTACGAATACAGCAAAACTTTGCTTTGCAGGTCAAACACTTAATCCATTTATCTCTGTAAACACATTTGTAGATGTTTCTGAACAAGCCACCTTTATATTATCTGAAGATCAGAACTCGGCTAATTTAATCCCTAAATATGGCTTATTGGGTGGTGCAAAAGCAACCCCCTTTAGCTTTGTGATGAACCTATCTCCTGTAGGCCAAGTCGTAGAAGCCATTTATGTTTATTGTGAAGAAGTCGCTGCCCAAGAATTAGAAGAGGCAAGATGGATGAACCTGAATCAGGAATTAGAAAGATTGAATCAAGATTTGTTAGACATTCAAGAAAGCATGAAGGCTATGCAATCGAAGCTTACGACTGATCTTGCTGAACTTAAAACCATATCAAGTTATAGCGCTATTCTTCAGGAACTCTCTAAAATGGATGCCTTATTTATACGCTTCCTCAACTTATTAGAAGCGGTCCCCTCCCAACGTGAAAAAGTAAAGGAAGGTACTCTTAAGAATTTTGAAATACAAAATTTGCTATCTAATGCGATTTCAGACTACGATGGGCCCATGTCCTCTTTTGGATCAGTTAAGAACCAAGTCATGGGCCATAAAACAGGAAAATCAATTATCCAAAATGTCTTCGAGGAAAAAAATGCGAAAGCCGCAGCGAGTATGCTTCATGAGCTAGTGGCATCACAAGAAAAAGCCATTATTATTTTGGCCATAGCGGCCAAAGCGACAAGTTCAGATGCGATTCATCCCTCCATGATGCTCAGAGAACTCAATGAAGAGTTTCTTCACTGTCTTCAGAATAAATGGGTCTGTCCAGACTTAATTTTTAGTACTGAAAGCGATGATAAAGTCATGAGTCGTTTGGAAATACTTCCCGACCTATTTAGATATATTCCTAGTAAAACCCCACAAAATCTCCGACGTAATTACTTCAAAGTGGCGGCGCTGCAATCCCCTATATTGCTTAAAGAATATCCAGAATTTAATGACATAATCGACATTGTCACACCCATTTTAAAGGAAGATGGCAGGATGATCGAACATGCCTCAGATCGCATCAAAAAAAATAAAGATATGGGAAAAATCGCAGTTCAAAACAATGGCTTTTCACTGGCGTTTTTACACCCCTCTATTAGTACTGATCCCGATATTATTAATGCGGCACTTGAACAAACGCCCCTATCCGTTTGTTGTATTGAAGATCAAAAAACAAGAGAGTCTTTGATCGTACAATTAGCCATTAACCCTGAAATCCCAACCGAGATTAAAGAGATTTTCAAAGATCCATCATAGGAGGCCCTCAGTTCATGTTTTCTACAAAAAAAGTTTTTCCCGGTGATGCAAGCCAAGCCCAAGGGGGTGCTACCACGAAAGTTGACCCTAATACATTTTCTGATATTGCAAAGACAAGTCATTCTACTGTCAAAAGGGCCGCTAGGGTTGCCCCACTCACTTCTCCAAAGGGGTCCCCCAGGGGTGCATCAGCACCTCGTCCGGGAATGGAGCTTAACATGGCCGAATTTTCAGGGGATTTTAGAGAGGCCCTTTTGGCTATTGCCAGTTCAAAAGGAACGGATATCACCCCCCTTATTGGATGTACGGGCGCAGGTAAGAGCACAACAATCAATCAACTGCTTGGAATCGCACTAGAGGCAAGGGCTGATGAAGATGATGATGACCCATTTGCTTCGGGTGATAGCTCAGAAAAGAAAATTTTTGTATCTGATGAAGGACGGTTACATGCGAAAATTGGCCAAGATCTAGTCTCTTGTACCCTTTACCCATCTACCTTCCCCTTAGCAAACGGCTTACATTTGGCAGACTGTGCTGGTTTTGGAGATAATCGAGGGGCCCAAGTTGAAATTGTGGCTAATGCTAGTACTCACCTTTTATTAACCAGTGCTAAAAGTGTCAAAGGTGTCGCTGTTATTATCCCACTAGATGCAATGAAAGCAGAGCGAGGTGCTGGAATACGACGTGTTCTACAGGCGATAGTAAGCCTTGTAAAACCACCGATCCCTGCTAATTCTATCCTCTTTATTTTCACTAAAGTAAAGCCTAAGTATCCTAAAGTAAAACATAAGGACATTCTAGAAATGCTTAAAAAGCTGAAAAAATCCTACGCAGGAAACGAAGAATGTCATCTCCAGCATCAGTTCTGTGAGCTGATGCTGGCTCACCCTGAAAACATATGTATTGCCGACCCCACCTCATCAGCTTCAACTGAAGAACTACTATCCAAAGTTAATGGCCTTCCCCCTATCCCACAAAGCCAATTTCAAATGGTATTGCATGGCGAAAGTAATACTAAATTTAAAGAGATGATTACGCAAGTCTCATTAAAGGGCAGGGAGTTAAGCTCATCCAAGCAAATGGGTATAAAGCCACTATTAACTAAAATTTTCGACTTACAGGATGAACTAGCACGAAAAAGAAAGGAGCTAAGCTCTAAACAGGGTGTCTTGCATTCCTATGAGAAAATAGATATTTCAAATCCATCGTCACAAATCCAAGCGACACAACGTGAAATGAGGGGACTCATGTCAGGAATTTCATCCCTAATATCCCAACGTCAAAAGAAACGTGACGCAATTAAAGAGCTTCATTGCAATATTGATCAATTAAATACTAATGACCCCGTACTAGAGTTTCAAGAGAGTATTTGTGAGCCTTTTGAGCCTGGGAAGCGTGCGATGGGTATTATAGGTGGAACGGCTGTAGGCGCTGTTGGTGTCGCTGCAGGGGTTATTGATGGTTATACTTCTTTGGCTAGAATGGCAGTATCATCAGATGAACGAGCTTCAGAAATTGACGAGGCATGGGGTACACGACTTGAAAAAAGCGCTGACGCCGCTGATACATTTGCCAGTTATGCCATGGGACGTATTTGGAAAACATTTAAATATAACGGCCCGCCCATTTTAAAAATTGAAAAGAAGAATCGAGGTGAAGGCTTTGACTTTTGGGAAGATGAATGTAGAGACGATAAAGCTGGAACCTATACGGTTAAGTATAAGACTTGTCCAAGAAAAGATGCAGATGGGTCTATAAAAATTTATATCCGAAACAAGGATGTCCCTAGCAATGTCTCACTCATGAAAGAGCACCGAACTAATATAGAAGAAATTGAAGAGACCATTAAAGGCTATAACAGTGAGATTATGGATAAAACAGGTGAATTACGTCAATTACAAGAGACCTTATATGAAAAGAAATCTGAACAAGACCGGATCGCCAAACTAGCGCTAAAAATAGCCTCTTTAAAAGAAGACATCAAGCTATTAACAGATCAAATCTCAACTTGCACCTCAGTTATAGGTAGTACCACTTTCTCGCTTGCGACTACCATGACAGAGTTTTGCCTTGGCGTTGAAAACTGGGACATGGTGTGTACTGTCAATCAAATGTACCCCATTAATAATGGCTATGTAAATGATTTCATCAAGTCCTATCAAGATGTATTTTCCTGTAACACTTTTTCTGACCCGCTATTTTTGCCTTTAAAACAAGAAGGCATCGATATTGGCGCTAAAAAAATGGAATTAGATCGGCAATTGGTAAAAACTAAAAAAGAAATCTATCTACATTCACAAGACCCTGATTCTGCGGCTCAAAAGCAATTGGCTGAAACACAGCTTGAAGTCCTACAACAAGCCATTGCCCAAAATATGGAAAAAGTGGCGCCTTTTAAAAATAAAATCAAAACATACTTGGTTAGCCACTTCAATTTAACTAGCATCTAGACGCCCATGTCCGCTATCAATGATTCCCATTTACGTCGAAATAGTAGCGATCGAACTGGGTTAATCCCAGCACATTCAGCCTCCCAAGCGACGTCTCAATTTGAAGAAGTGGCAGCTACTTATAAAAAAGTTTTAGCAGCCATCCAACCCGCACATAGCCAGCCGATAGTTCCAATTTTAGGTAATACAGGAAGTGGCAAATCAACCGTAGTAAACACCCTGATGGGTCACCCCATGATTGAGGTTAAGGATGATGACGGCTTTGATCCTAGAATTGACTGTCAGGCACCCACAGAGCAAATGTCCGCTAAAATTGGGCATACCTATGTTTCTGAAACACGGATACCTATGTGTTATACAATCGTACCTCCTACCGAACTTGCCAAGCCCAAACTTCGCCCAGCTATAGCGAGCAATAGAAAGACAGATTGGAGTCAGGACCTCTTAAAACAAACCGCTTCTCATAACGAGTTTAACGCTATGGAAGCTGAAATTCGGGACTTATACCGGGCCCAAGAAACCCTACAAGTCCAAATTAATGCGCAATCCAGTTTAGAGACCCCGATCTTATTCTGGCAAGACCAATTTAATAATACGGTTACCACCTTGCAATGGCATCGCTTTGAGTATTCAGGTCCGCCAATATTACGAATCGAAAAAGAAGATCGCGGCCTAGAATATGGCTATTGGAGTACAGAGCAACATGACTATTCTGGTGGAACATTTTCCATTACCTATAATACTAAACTTGGGGCTTACCCTAACGCTAACGTTCAAATATGGGTTAAGGAATGTGACTTACCACAAACCCAAGCAAAACTCACTCAATTACGTTCTGAACAAAAGGCCCTAGATACGACAATTCAACAAAAACAACGCGAACAACGGCAGTTGATGCAGCAACAAAGATCATCACTCAATTCGGCGTCTACCCGACCATTTCAATTGGCGGACTGCCCTGGTTTTGCAGATACCCGATCTCGATTAGTAGAATTTGAAGCGAATCTTGGTACTCATTTCTTATTCCAAAATGCCAGCGAGGTCCTTGGTATTCTATTGGCCATTCCATTTGATGCCCTTAGAGCTGAAAAAGCGGCAGGGCTCCGCTCTATTATTAAAACCTTGTCTGATCTGGTCTCAGATCCAACTGTAGTCAATGGCCGTATTATTTTTCTACTTACCAAAGCCTTACCCGCCAACCCAAATGTGACCACTGAAAACGCCTTGGCCTTTTTTTCAAAACTCCAAAAACAATCGGCAAGAGACGAATCTAAACAAAGGGAATCAAAATTTCTAAGTCTTATTATCGATCAACCTGAAAACCTCATTGTATTTAACCCCTTAGATCAAGACCAATCTACAAAGGCCGTATTGCGCCGCTTAAGAACCTTTAAGCCGATCCCAAGCCATCATTTTGACTTAATATTAGAAGCGGATACTCGTACCCATATTAATGATACGATTGATGGGGTTGCTGAAATGGGACATGCATTCTTAGATCAAGTCGATCATTTAAGTGCACTGCTCCCAGAAAGTGTTCGACAATTCCGAACATTTAGAGACCGATTACACGAATTCAGTCAAAAAAAGACATCTGTAACAGAGTCTAACCAGGAGCTATTCGATCAAAAAAAGAAAAGCTATGCCGACTTGTTGAAAACTATTGAAGCCAAAGAATCCCAATTTAAGCAGCAACAGTCCGAGCTAAAGCGAATCTCATCTGAACTTGTGGCACTTAATACGGATGAGGAAGAAGAATACTGGTCAGGTTCATTTCAATGTGACGTCTGGTTCCAAGAATGGCATGACTTCACCTACCAAGGCCCCAAAATTAAACGCATTGAAAAACAAAGACGTGGCGATGACTATGATTATTGGAAAGATGAATCTGAAGATAAAGAGAATGGACGATATCATATCCGCTATGTGACAAAGCCTATGTGTAATGCAAACGCCAGTGTTAAGATATTTGTAAGAAAACGAGATATCCCGGCAAATCAAAAACAAATCACTCGTTATCAAACGCTTAAAAACTCAATCTCAGAGACCATTAAACACTTAACTCGAGAAAAAACCTCTTTGGATTTCAAAAAACAAGCCCTAGATCGAGAAATCAAACAACTTGCCCAAAAAATCCGACAAAAATCATTGACCAAACGTAGTGTTGATGAATGGTCTTCCCGCTACGAACACTACTTAAAAGTTCAGAAGTGGCGACACTTCACACAACTAATGGCCCAACAACGAACCCTTTGCAATACTTCCCAAGAAATTAGCGACAGAAAGTCTCAATTTAATCTTGTTTCTCAGTTCCATGGCGACGGCATTGTTAATACTGCACGTGTCCAAACATTTTTACAACGATACCAAAACTTTTTAGGGATTTAGTTATTAACACCAAAGACCGCGATATGACCTCATTTCTCTATCTCAAAATTGATGGATCGAAATAGTTTCTCTACTTAATAAAGGGCTATTTTTGTATAACTGATCCATCTATTATTAACTTCCTGCTACATCATTTGTTAATATGTAGGCACTACTTTTCGGATGATCCCTACAAACCCACACGCCACTTATTTAATGGGCTCAGTCAAACGACAACCGAACCCTCGCCTTTAATTTTTGAAAGATATTTAAGAGGCCCATATAGGTCCGATCGAACATCACAAAATCCTGCTTTGTATTATCGATAATATCGGTCACGGCCTTAAAATTATCTGAAAAGCGTTGGCTCATGTACTCGGGATGGGCCCCAAAGTCAAAAAGCTCTTCTTTAAATGGCCGTGTAACCCACTCTTGAAACCATTTTAAGCCTGGTTTAATTTTAGAGATAGGCTGACGCTTGGAAATTAGCCCCCATTCCTGATAGATCGAAACGACCTCATCGATCTGATCGGCTTGGTAGTAACTTACTAATCTTGCCAACTGCGCCGGAAACCCAGCCTCGCATTGCTTCACACAGCCAAAATCAATGACCCCAATCTCCAAATTGGGCCCAATGAGATAATTACCTGGGTTTGGGTCCGCATGAAAGCGCTGCTGGGTCATGAAAAAATACCGGAAAAAGTCCCATAAACGCTGGGCCACCGTATCTCTCATCTCTTGGCTAGGATCCCCAGCTAGCCACTCGTCTAAGTGCTGGCCTTCCATCATGCTCATGGTTAATACCGACCTTGTGCTTAATTCAGGGATCACCTCCGGGATTCGGATCCCATTAATCGTATTTTTCTGGCGAAACCAATCAATATTTTGGGCTTCGTTTTGGTAATCGGTCTCTTCTAGGAATCGCGCCTCTACTTCCGCTAGCATGGTATGAATCATCTTGGACTTTTCTTTGAGTATGGGCACAGGTAGCTTACCCAAAAGCACCCTCAGGATCTTCATATCTGACTCAATGGTCTGATGAATGCCGGGATACTGGATCTTGACCGCTAGCTCACGGCCCTGATGACTTTTGGCACGATGGACCTGACCGATACTGGCCGCTGCAAATGCCGTCAAATCAATGGACTTAAAGACCTGCTCTGGCGCTTGCGCCAACTGGCTCTGGATGACCTTTCTTACCAAGGCCCGGTTCAAAGGCGTGGACTGATAACATGCCTTTCTGAGCTCTGTTTGCATTTCTTCAGGTAAAATGGATAACTCTAGGCTTACTAATTGGGCCGCTTTTAAGGCGGTGCCTTTGAGGGTGGCCAAGGCATTAAATATCTCTTTGGCAATTTTTTCATGATGGGCTTTATTGGCCTTTTTTGTGTCCTTTCTGAAAGGCGTTTTGGCCATATGAACGGCATGCTGACCCGCCACTTTTAATACGACTTTAGATGCTTTTGCAAGACGGGCTCGTTTTTTTTGGGGTAACTCACTCATTTTAAAGCCCCTTTTTGAATTGGGTTTTGACATTGCTCATAATAGTCCCATCGAGCCAGCTATTGACTTGAGAAAACAAGGTATGGCGAAATAAAAAGCCACCCAAATCCAAACAGTTCTGGATCAGGCCCTGTTTAAGAACCCCCATTAAGATACCCAATACCAGATCCATTAGCTCTGTGGTCTTGGTAAAATGTGTTGAGTTATCTTTCATCCAGTACATGACAATCACCATATATACATTCAATATTAAATGCGGCAACATGCTGTCAATGGGTTGCTTGGGGATCTCTTCCCGCTGAATGGCCGACTCTAAAAAGTGTCGGATCTGGGTGATAAACACCTGATTAATCGGGGCCGAGTCCTCTGAGTGGGTCACAAAAGACTGTTGGGTTATTTTAAAGGCAACAGTCAAAAACTCACGGTCCGGTAAATAGCCTTCCAAAATGGTCTCAAAGTAGGTGTGTATCTGCTCTTGTAAGCCATAGGTCTCAAAATTTGGAATCGCTGCTATCTTGGCCACTGCGCACTCTTGTCGATGAAGGATATATGCCCAGACGATTTTTTCTTTACTAGGAAAATAATTATAAATTGTGGCATCCCCCACCTTGGCAGTTCGTGCGATCTGTCTCATGCTGGTCTTTTCGTAGCCATTCTGGATCATTAAATCCACAGCCGTCTCAATGAGCTTGATTCGTGTTTTCTTTTGGGTCTTTTTGGATACCTTCATAGGATTATGCCACCTCAGTTTTGATTTAATTAATAATTACTATATATTAAACCACCAATAATGTCAATATAATACATAGCATTTATACCTTTATTCTCAATCATACCTGCTGTGATATACTATTAATAATGAAGATACCCAGCATGATCTACGGTACTGCATGGAAAGAAGAACGAACTGAAGCGTTGGTCCAATCGGCCTTATCGTCAGGCTTTAAGGCCATTGATACGGCCAATCAACGTAAACACTACCATGAAGCCGGGGTGGGCGCAGCGTTGAAGCATGCCTTTGATCAGGGCTTAGACCGTGACGATCTATTTATTCAGACCAAGTTTACCAGTATCAACGGCCAAGACCACCGGCTGCCCTACGAGGCGGATGCCAAGCCTGCGAGCCAAGTCCAACAATCATTTGAACGATCATTAACCCATTTAGGGCTTTCCTTTATTGATGCCTATGTTCTCCATGGCCCTTGTACAGGCCAGGGACTCATTGATACTGACTGGGAGATCTGGCACGCCATGGAAGCCCTATTGGATGCCGGTCACATCGGCGCGATTGGAATTAGCAATGTTAACATCGAGCAACTCAACGCCCTTTATGACGGGGCCCGAATCAAGCCGCAGTATGTCCAAAACCGCTGTTATGCACAACTAGGATGGGATTATTCGGTACTCTCGTTTTGTCTTAAAAATAACATCCACTACCAAGGATTTTCCTTACTTACTGCCAACCCTATGGTCTTGGCCCAGCTAGGACCCCTTTCACAAAAGCATCAAAAAACACCCGAACAAGTGATCTTTCGATTCTCTCAACAAGTCGGCATGATCCCCTTGACCGGAACGAGCAGTCTTGCCCACATGGCCCTTGATCTGGACTTGGACTTCTCATTAAGTGACGATGAGATTCAGCAGATCGCGCAGATGGGATTAGGGCACTAAAGTGGGGCTTTATGTACTTGGAAATGCGTCCATTATCACCTTAACATAGCTCGGGTACGTCACTTTTTTCTTGCAACATATCCCTACTTTTAAACTTGGAAGCTCAGGCGTCATGGGAAGCACCTCAACCTGATCACGCAGATGATGACTCGCACATGATAGTGAAGGGATTACTGAGGCACCATAACCCAAACTCACCAAACTCATGGTGCCATCAACATCTGCTAGCTCTGTATAGACCTTGACTGCGATCCCCTGTTGATGAAACCAATCACTTATATATGAGCGGGTCAGCGCAGATTTGGGATAAATAAAAGGAAGCGCGTTGCTACGAATATCATCCAAACTTGCCCCTTTGGGTACAATGACACTGAGTCCTACTTCTTTAATTTTCCGAATCTTAATGCTTGATGGCACCGCTTTAGGATAGGCACAGATCCCAATATCAACCTCATCATCACTTATTTTTTGAAAGGTCTCCTCCGATGGGCCCGTACTTAATGCCACCCTAATCTCAGGGTAACGGTCTTTGATTGGCCGTAATATATCTGTCAATATTGAATGACTGGCCGTTACCGAACAATAGATTCGCACCAAGCCAGACACCGTCCCTTTGACCCCACTAATCGCCACTTGCAACTCGCTCCACGCCCTTAACTGCTGCTCGACATATTGTTGAAATACTTTCCCAGCCTCCGTTAGTTGAACACGGCGATTATCTCGGTCAAATAACCGGCACCCAAGTTCATCTTCCAGCCGCTGTACCAAGCGCGTTACACTGGGTGCTGACATATGGGTCGCCCGACTGGTTTTCCCAAAATGCAAGGTCTTACTTAACTCAATCATCACTTTTATCTCGTCAATGGTCATTTATCACCCTCCTGATCATGGGGTTATTATTTCATAATTTGAAATATTATATTTATAAATATTCAATTTACTAAAACAATAAACCTCAACTACCATTATTGTCAATACAAACAAGGAGAAGACTAATGACCCATCATTACTGGCATGCCCAAGAATATGCCCACCATTCATCAGCCCAATACCAATGGGCCCAAGAGCTCATCTCTAAAATGAATATCCATCCCAAGGACCGCCTTCTAGATATCGGATGTGGCGACGGTAAAATCACAGCAGAATTGGCTACCCATTGTGCCAAAGCCATCGGTATTGACCAGTCTGATGAGATGATCCAAGTAGCCTCCCAACACTTCCCAAAGAGTCAACACCCCCACTTATCATTTAGACGTATGGATGCCTCTGACTTGGTATATGATCAAGAATTCGAGCTTATTTTTTCTAACTCTACCCTACATTGGGTCCAAGACCACCGAATGGTTCTTGCTGGGATCTATAAGGCATTAGTACCGAATGGCCGTTGCTTTTTGCGATTTGGCGGGCATGGGACCCTCGATGCTTTTCAGCCGATCATCGATTCACTTATTACGTCGCCGTTTTGGGCGCCTTTTTTTGAGTCCTATGAAAATGGCTGGTGGTTTTATGACGATCAGACGTATGAGCAATGGGTGACACAAGCAGGTCTGAAACCAATTTCGATCCTGCTACAACCCAGTCATATGACCTATCAAACCCGTGACGAGTTTGCAGCTTGGGTCCGGACCACTTGGCACCCCTACCTTAACTGTCTCCCTCAATCTAAATGGGAACGATTTATTTGGGAATTTATTGATCAATACTGTGATCAAGCCTCAACGGAACATCCCCTTCGCATCCCTATGACCCGACTTGAAATAATCGCATCAAAATAAATCAAGATCCTGTTTAAGAGTAAGCCGCTAGGGTGATTAGACTAACACCGGCGATCCAAAGCTAGATGCTCGCCGGGCCTCTCTTAACCCAAAGCCAAATATAGATGAGTGTAGCGACCATCATATGGCTGATCCATGCCATAAGTACCCAGGTAATCCCGACATGATAAATAACACCAAGTATATACCCGATAGGCACAAAGATCAGCCACTGACATAACAAACTTACCTTCATTACTGTAAAGGCCCTGCCCACCCCAATTAAAGACTGTAAGATCACCAACCCAATCACTTCCACCCATATGGTCAAGCAGTCCAGCTGAAATGGGATAATGGCCATCTCCAGAGTCTCAGGATCATGAATAAAGAGCCCTAATATCGCATACGGGTACATACTGGCGATTCCGCCCACCACTATGGTGATCAGCCCGGCAATCAAAGCCACTTCATAGGCCCAGCGCTGGGCATCTTGAGGGTCTTTCCGGCCCAGGGCCTGGCTGACCAGAGATAAAGACGCCACCCCAAACCCAACCCCTGGCAAGATCACCAAAAAGGCCAGGACAATTAAGACTTGAGTAATGGCCGCTGCCTGGACACCGATCTGTCCGGCCACCCAAAAGAAGACCAATAAACCGGCTGTAAACCACCATTGACGGGTGGCAGAAGGGGTTGCCAATTTGATTTGGGTCAGTAATAACTCAAGTTCAAATTTAGCGTCCTTACGTAACTGGGATAGCACGCCCCAGGCATGGGCACTAAGTAAATACAATACACTCCCCAAGCCATATGATAATGCGCTACCCAAAGCGGCCCCCTTGACCCCTAATGCCGGCATTCCCCAATGACCAAAAATGAAGAGCCAGTTCAGAAAAATATTACAGATATGAGTGACCACTAAAATTCGGGTAAAGCGCATGGGCTGGTTAATGCCATTCCAATAGCTACGAAAGCAGCCATTAATGGCAAACGGGACCAAGCCCAAGATCATCCAGCGAAGATAGGTCACCCCTAAGGACTGGACCATAGGGTCCGGGCTCATGACTTGAAACAATATCGGGGCCAGATACCAACCCAAGCCACTGATCACAATGGCGAGCAGGGTACAGCCAACAAGACCATTATATAAGCTCTGGTATTGCCTTTGAGGGTCTTGAGCCCCAAAATAGCGAGCCACTAGCACCTGGGTTGCTTCGGCCAAGCCATACTGAATGGATGAGGCCCAAAAGAACAAGAAGCCTGCCACACCTACCGCAGCCAGTGCCGGGTCCCCTAAATTTCCGATCATGGCCGTATCTACAAAATTGAGTAAATTTTGTGAAAGCATGCCCCCGATAATGGGAACAGCGATTCGAATAATGGTTCGAAATCGGTCTAAGCTAGGTAAAAGTGATCGTTTATTGTTCATATTTATATAACGGATTCTACAGCCACTAAATTTCAAGACTGAAATACGACTAAGCTATTAACCATATCATTAAACGACGTATCTCTCTATAAAAATATTCAACTGCCTACCCGGCCACCACTCTTTTGTTACATTGGAGTTACTCCCCTAAAAAATGTGTAAGATTCAATAAAACCAATAAGAATAAAATTTTTAATTAATAATCACCACAATATAATTGTGTTTTTTGGACAACAAACCACTTACCCCCCTATTTCCCCACCAAAGCATCACCGCCTTACAAACATGCCTGGGCTTGAGCCAGTGCATTGATGACCTTTGAATGTTCTTTTCCATAGGCGTTTTCATAGACTTCTGCCGCCAAAAGAAAATTTTGCCGTTCCTTTTCTTTCTGGGCTTGGGTTTTGTAAAGCAGTGCCATATTGTAATAGATATCTCCCACAATGGGATACCCCTCACCAAGCACAGGTAAATAAATCTCCAGCGCTTT
>PBBE01000006.1 GCA_002716485.1 Actinomycetota bacterium | reverse complement strand
GTTAATAAGGGCCTGGTTCCCGTCCCGAAGGTCCACACTACACCAAACGGGGGCCGAGCTCAGATGTTGCTGAGGCCATGTCCGGTCCGGAAGGGAGATTTTGGGGAAAGGATGATATTTTTTAGGATTATTGGGCATATTCATAAAATAATCATAGCAATTTATGGCGTCAAATCCAACCGTTGGGCAAGAAAAGCCAAGGTGACACTCAACTGAACGACCAAGCGGGCTAATAACGTTGGGTCAGTTGGGACCATTTGGGATGGCCTGACAGCCAACCTTCTAGAATCGGGCGTCATTAATTGCCCTTTATGCAGGACGCTTGGACAACGGCTCGAAAAGGGATTGACAGACGAATTAGATTTCGATTGAATAAATGATATGTCTCCTTTCACTTTAATACGTGATCACTTGGCCAAGTACCAGGCGATCTGGGTTTGGATTTTGAATGGAATTGCCTTAGGGCTCTTATGGCCTGGATTAACCCAGCCTATGCTCACCATTCGCGCATCCATCCAGTTTTTAGGGCAACGCCAAGACATCTTTTTTCAACAGCAGTCTATTCTTCAGTCCATTGAGTCTTTGCACCAGTCCCAAAATGACACGGTAGCAGGGTTAATTTTATTGTTTTCAGTGATTGTGCCACTCAGTAAGGCCGTGCTCAGTATCCTGTCGGTGAGTATTTCCAGGCCCATACTCCAGAGACGGATGAAGGCCCTAGTGAGTCTCATTAGTAAATGGGCCATGGCCGATGTATTTGTGGTGGGTATTTTTATTGCGTACCTGGCCGGGAACGCCTCTGGGATGATCCAGGCCCAGTTAGAGTCTGGCTTTGGGTACTTTGTGAGTTACTGTTTGGTATCCATTTTGATTTTTCAGGTCTTGTATCGATTGGATATAAGTCAGGGGGATCAGTAATGAGTCTGGCAGCACCTGCTCCAGGTGGCTTAGACTTTTCCCGTTCAGCATTCCAAAGAAAACAAGACGGGGTATGGGCACAGGTTTTAGTAACGGTGATGGGACTGGTTAGTGATCAAAAAAGACAAGTACAAATAGGTCACACAGAGGAAATTAGATCGCTGCTACATTCATTACAGGAGCGTCGCAAGAAAGAGCGGGTACTTGCCACGGTGACAGAAGGGGCGTTAAGAAACGTGACGCAATTAAATGCCGGGTACTTGCCTGTTATTCGACTGACAGGGACAGGGCGTCAATTGGGAAGCATGGCCTTTAGTCATGATGAGACGTCGTTATGTGTGGGAATCGAAGAGGGGCATGCGAAGGTCTATCAGTTTAGGGGAAAAAAAGAAATGGATATTAATATCGATCGTCAATCAAGGCCCTTATCTACAATATTTTTTGAGCCAGGTGCTCAGCGAGGACTGGTGGGGATCTTGAAGACAGGAGATGTGGTTTATTGGGACCCCAAAACCAACACCCAACGGCAGCCATTAACGCCTAAGTCATCGAAAACCCAACAGGTGAGTACGGTCATCAGGTCACTTTGTGGTCCCTGTGATACCAGAGATAGTAGCTGGGAGACTCCTAAAAAAATGGTGGTGAATGCTGGGGGGACTCAATTGGCCATTCTAACCCAGGGAGGTAAGGTTGGGGTATTAGATGAAACAAAGACCCGAATTTTATTAGATATTCAAGGCGCGGTAGCGGATCTGGCCATTTCAAAAGACCATCTCGTCATCGCCCTAGACAAGGGGAAGATCATCTATTGGTGCCTCTCAGACAATAAGGCGGTAGATGAATTTGAAAAAGAGGGGGCCTTGGCCTTTGCGATCAGTGATGACGGGGATCATATTGCGGTGGCCACTGAAACAGAATTAACATTTTGGAGCCCACAGTCAAAGAAATGGACAACAAGCAAACTTGAGTTATCGCATCGACCGTGTGCGATGACCTTTAGTCCAACTGCAAGTCATATCGCCGTGGGGATGGATGATGGGGCGATTCAGGTATTTCAACGGCTAGAAGGGTAAAAGCAGGACAAAAAAATTGACTTATAATTCGCTGAGTCGCTGCTTGGCGATTTGCTGGAGGTGCTTTAATGCATTTGGGGAGTCTTGGAGCAGGAGTTGGAACTGGGAGCTGGCCAAGGAGAGGCATGTACAAGCGCTTAGGGCCCGGACAGTAGAGGTGCGAGGGACCTGTTGGATCAGGGCAATTTCACCGAAATAGTCCCCATCTTGTAGGCTCGCCACCACATTGGGGCGACGGCCCTTCATTTTTTCAACTTGGACTTTACCTCGGACAATCATATAAAACTTATTGCCTGGGTCTCCTTCCTTAACAATACATTCGCCCGGCTCAAAATGGTCGGTAATAAAGTGTGGGGCGATTTGGTGAAGAAGGGCGGGGTCTAGGTCTTGTAGAAAGGGAATGCTTCGTAGTTTGACAGGGATGAGTGTGGCGTCATCGTTTTCTTCGTCCACATAAAAACCGCTTTGTTTGATGGATAACTGGTAATAATAGCCCTTGTTGGCCAGTAGCTCGTCATGGCTGCCTTGTTCAATGATGCGGCCATGATTAAGGACAATAATATGGTCCAAGTTCTGGACGTTTTGGACCCGAAAGGAGGTGACGATCAGAGAGCGAACCACTTTTTGTTCTTGGATATACTTGCTTAAATGACGCTCAAATTTGAGGTCCATGGCCGCCAAGGTCTCGTCCAAGACCAGGACTTCAGGCTCGGCCACCAAGACCCTGGCCAGGCAGATAAGGGCCCGTTCTTCATAACTTAAATGATGGCCGTCATAAGAGAGGGGGAAATCCAAGGTATGCCCTTGGCGTTTCAGAAGCCCCATAAGGCCGATTTTTTGGCATAAAGATTGGATCTTAGCACGGCTAATATCAGGGTTCGAGAGTTGAATATTATCCAAAATACTGCCATTAAAAAAGGGGAATGTCTGTAGAACGGCTTTGATATGGGTCTGGATCTGACGGGGTGCTAGGGTTGAATAGCAATGATCATTATAATGAATCTGCCCTTTTTCGGGGGTTTGGGTATTGAGTAGTAGTTGGACCAGGGTACTTTTGCCCGAGCCACTGGGGCCAATAATGCCCAAGGATTGACCCGGCTTAATTTGAAAGGAAATGTCTTGTAATGGCGTGGCGTCTAGGTCGTGTTGGAAGTAGACCTGATTAAAAGTAATGCCACTCGAAAGGGCAGGTAGTGGTGTTCTGGATCGTGTGGCAGTAGGGGCGTCATCCATAATGGCTTGGATGTTGGCCATGCTCGCAGCGGCAAGAAAAATATTGGGGATCAGTGGGGTTTGGGTCTGTATCGAAAAGGCATAATAGATGAACAGGGTACAAAAGGCCACCAGTTCTCCGATCGTAATTAGAGCCTTGGAATGAAAGAAAAGGCCCAGGGATAAAACGCCCAAGATCATACCTTGGAGATAAAAGTTCGTAAATAGCTGGGTAATATTACTAAAGAATAAGGTGGCCAGGGAGTGGTCTTCGAGCCGATTGACTTTTTGGTTAAAGGACTTGGTCTCATGCTGGGTGAGTCCTAGTAAGAAAATATTCATATGTTGGCTTAGGTAGTCTTGGGTGAAGTTAGCTAGCGCAGATTCGGCCCCTTTTCGGTCCTGGATGGCTTGGTTGAGTTTGGGTTGGATGGCCCTGATGACTAGGAAGATTACCGGGGTTAGGACCACAATAATAAGGGCCATGAGCCATTGGGTATAGACCATCATTACTGTGACAATGCTGACAATGATGATCAAAGAAAAGGCACCTGGTAAGGCCACAATAAAGGCGCTTTCAACGGTATTGATATCATTGGTCAGGTGGCTCATAAGGTCCGCAGTGGAGTATCGAGAATATCGCTTAGGGGGTAGTTTTTGGATGCTTTTGAATAGGTCCTGCCGGATCAATTTAATGCTTTTTTGCATTAAAATAGTTAAGTTACGAGAGCTAATACTACCAGCAATGGCAATCACTAGAATTCCGATTAATAAGAGTCCCAACAGCGACAGTGTTTCAGAAAAATCTGCGGAGTCCAGTAAGACCCCATCTAATATTTTTTCATATAATTTAGGAAAATAAGCGGCCTGACTCAGTACAATAATTCGGGTCACAAACACAGTAATCGATAGCTTGGGGTGTTTGAGGCTATGCTGCCAAACCGTCTCAAAAAAGGCCCGCAAGTGAATGCTATTCGAGCGTGTTTGTTCAGCAGAGTACCGTTGAAAAAATCGTTTCCAAAATGGTCGCTTGGTCATAGGTTGTGGGTTCCTTGTCTTAATTGCTATTAAGGGAGTACCCAGGATTAACGAGAGTTAAACATTGAAAATTGATGATAGGCCCTTAAAGGGAAAAGGCGTTAAGGGTAGGGATGCTGGTTAAAAAGTAAATATAATTAAAAAATAAATATAAAATATTTAAAATAATACAAAAATATGATATAATTTAAATTAAGTAAGAAATGGGGTTGGGGGTAATTGAGGGGGTATGATGGACAGAATAGGGAGTGGAAGAGAGGGGCAAGCGACAGGGTAAGGGGTCAATAGAGGGAGTGATCAGGAAGCGATATTAATAGGCATGGAAGTGAAATTGGGGATAAATATAACGAATAGCGGCTGGTTTTAACAGAGTAAACAAACCATAATGGAGAGAGTATCAAGGACGCCCTAATGAGGTCGGTTTATTAGTGTATTATAGAAGTAATATGATGTCGAAGCATAGAAAAATAAGAGTTTTTGGAGGTTTTAATGATGAGGACAAGATACACAGGATACACAGGATACACAGGATACACAGGAATATCAGATGGTCTAAGACAAAGAGAGCTAGGCGCTGACAAAAAGGCCGCTCAAAGAGTGTATTTATCTCAAGAGGTAATGATCGCCTACGGTAATGATCTTACAACAAGAGAGCTTCTTAATCAGTATTATCTGAATATTCGGCAATTTGGTGAGGGTAGAAAGGAAGAGGTGGTGGCGTTAAGAGACAATGTAAGAAACGCGTGTGACGGTCTTTTAAAGTCTGAAAAACAATTGTTTTTTTCTAAAATACATGAAAATCATAAAGAGGCGTTGTTAGGGGTTCTTGAGGCGAATCCCTGTTTAGTTCTAGCAAAAAATGAGGATCAGAAAACCGGGTTGATGGTCGCAGTTGAAGATGGAAACGCCTCATTGGTAGACCTGTTGGTAAATCAGGGGTCATATATAGAAGAGGTGGATAAGGATCATAATACAGCCTTGGGATTGGCTGTTCAGTGTAAGAAAGACGATTGTATTGAATTTCTTCTAAAAAGAGGCGCGGATGTCAATCATCAAAATAGGTGGGGAAGGACGGTGTTGATAATGGCGATAATGTCAGAAGATGAAGCGTGTGTGAAGAAAATTCTAGATGCAGATGCCGATATTACATGTAAAGATAGAGAGGGTGATCAAGCGGATTCTTATGCATTTAATAAGCCATTTTCAGACGAAACAAAGCAAAGGTTAAGTGTTCCAGAGAGTTCGGTGAGTAAGTGTTCAGTTTCTTAGACGGAGTAATAGTGGGCAGCTCTGATCATTTTAGGGGCCATGCCATTCAATTCATGGGAGTCAAAGGCGCAATAACATAGAGAAGAGGTTTATTTCTATTTAGCCCAGTCCCCGGTCATAGCAATCCGGGTCCAAGGCATAAACCGGACAGCGTTTACAGTCAGGGCGTGGTGTATGTTCGCGCGGATCTAAGTGAAGGTCGAGCTGTTGGATTCGCTCTAATAGCTGCTCTCGTTCTTGTTCACAGATGGATATGGGGTGAAGCTGGGCGCTTTGGGTCAGAAATAACGCGGTGCTAATTTTGGTGATGGGGGTGCCGTATTGCTGGCAAAGCGCCCATTGGTACAAAATCATTTGCTGACGATACGCCAATGACTGGATCGCCTTTTCAGGCTCGGCATTGGTCTTATAGTCAATGATATGCCAGTGGCCGTTAGAAAAATAGCTCATATCAAAACGGCCTTCCAAAAGAAAGGGGCCCATCCTTACTGAAAAGGGGTGCTCGACCAAGACCTGCTCTGCAGACTGGATTAGCTGGAAGCAAGGGCTGGCTTCGTATCGAGAAAGGGCGCTCATAACATCCTGACGCTGTGCGTCTCGTATCTCAGGGTCCACAAAACTGGGGCCAGAGAATAGGGTCTCACAGATTGATTCAGGTGATGTCGTTTCTGAACGGTGTCGGGCCAAAAAGGACTGATGGATCAGGTCGCCAAGCACATGGGCTTGGGAGCGGTACTTGATTTGGGAGAGGGGGGTACCGGTGATGGGGATCCCCGTTTGGGTCACATGGGAGAGCCGGTATTGTTTGGGGCAGGCCAGGGCTCGGATTAATTGGGTCACGGTGATCATTGATGGGGGCTGATCTGGCGTATCCATGGCGGTAGCTGGGCGCGAGGTAGGGAGGAGAGACGGCGGGAATAGCGAGGCTTGTTGCGCAGGCTGGTGGGGGATGTTGAGGGTCGGGGGCTCAGACATGGGGCCCCGAAATAGGGGGTAGGCAGTGGGCGACCAATCAAAGTGGACAGCGTCTTCATCCACGGTCATCTCGGCAGCTAGAAAGCTTAAGTAATGACAGGGGAAGCTACGTTCTTTTTGGGCTTGGAGAGGTTTTCCGGTTAAGAGTAGGTGGTCCTTGGCACGGGTCAAGGCCACATAAAATAGGCGTTTTTCTTCGGCAATAGTACTGGTTTCAATTTCAGAGAGCAGGTCTTCACGTTTTTGGTTGGGCTGATCAGGGGTAGAAAGTCCCAAGCCGGAGGGGCGTACCAAAAGGCTAGCGGACTTTGAAAAGTTGAATGGGTGATGCAGTTCCATGATGGCGACACAAGGAAACTCTAGACCTTTAGCGGCATGAATCGTTAATAATTGCACTGCATTAAGGGGCGGGTTAGGGATGGGGATGCTGCCTTTTCCAGGTCGTTTCATAAAGTAGATCAGTCGCTCATGGCACTCAAAGACAGAGAGGTGCTGGGTCAATGACAGTTGGGCGACCAGGGCCTTGAAGCCCTCGATCAAAGACTCGTTGAGGGGGTCTATTTGTCGATAAAGATCCATGGCTTGGGTATCTGCAATCACTTGGTCTAGCGTTGCACATAGTCCATTGGTTTGGAGCAGGGCCTGCCATCGGGGCAGCCAGGAAAGTAGCTGGGTTAGGATATGCTGGTCCGGGTCTGGAAGTGAATGGGTACGAAAGAACAGTGAGGGGTTCTGGGCGATATCAGCAAGCTTATCATCTAAGCTTAGGCCATTGACTTGGGTCATAAGGGTAAAGCGTGCCTGGGCAGAAAGCCCAATAAAGGACGAGGAGAGGACCCCAAGCCAAGACAGTAAGTCGCTTCCCAGGGCAAGTGCGCTGACCAGTTGGATAAGATCCAGGATGCATGATTGTTGGAAAAAGGTACGGTTTTGAGATATTTGGGCAGGGATACCCCGTTTTGCAAAGGCGGCTTTAATGGCATCAAAGGGCTTTTTTCGTCGACTTAGAATGGCAAAGTCAGAAAATTGACGGGCTGGGTTGGCCAGGCATTGGTCGATAATCCAGTCCGCGATCAGGGTGATCTCGTGCTCAAGGGAATAGTCATCTAAAAGGCCCATACAGATACTTGCTCCGGTATCGTCACGTTGGGCGATTAAGGGGGTATAGTGATGGTCATCAAATAGGGTGGAAAAAAGGCCATTAATAAAGTCAATAATGGGTGGCTGGGTTCTAAAGTTATCAGCCATCTGGATGACCTTGGCATGGCCTGGTTCGGCTTGAAAGTCAGTCATAAGATCAGATAACAGACCGGATTGGGCGCCACGAAACGAGTAGATGGCTTGTTTAATATCGCCCACAATGAAAAGTTTTTTGGTATCGGACAGGCTAGGGGCGTCACAAAGGGACTGGATCAGTTGCCACTGGGCAGGGTCTGTATCTTGGAACTCGTCTACCATAATAAACCGGACCTGTTCTTGAAGTGATTCTCGACAGGACCTAATTTGGGTTAACTGTAAGGCATACGCCAAAAGATCACTGTAGTCAAGGCGGCCCTGGGCATGTTTGATGGCCGAATAGGTATCCAGTATCGGTTCAAAAATAGCCCTTAGGGCGTGCTCTAGTTGCGTCCCAAGGGTCGGGGGGTCGCTTTGGGTAAAGGGCGGGATTAGGTCCCGTTTTTCCAGTAAGGTATGAAGGTAGCGGGTCAGCTGGGGCAATGAATGATGAAATAAAAAGAAGCGCAGGGGCTCGCTTTGATGTTGGCTAAGTGTGGCAATGCCTTGGGCGATAGCTGATTGAGTCAAAAATAAGCGGTCGGTATCGTCCATGATACTAAAGTCCGGGTCCAGGCCAGCTTGGAGCGGGAATTGTTTAAGGATACGCTGACAGAAGCCGTGGATTGTGCTGATTCGGGCTTGAGGAAGTTGGCGAAGGAGTTGTTGGCGGCGCTGGTAGCTCACTGAAAAGGCGGGGTCTGATAGGGCGGTATAGATTCGTTCGGAAAGTTCCTGGGCTGCTTTATTGGTAAAGGTGATGGCCACAATATCAGGGATTTGACAGTCCGGGTAGTCCAAGAGTAATTGGCAGTAGCGTCGAACAAAGACCGTGGTCTTTCCTGACCCGGCACCGGCCTCCACGAGGATGTTATGTTGGGTATCGAGGGCTGCGTTTTGTTGGGGGGTCAGCTGGGCCATTTACATAAACTCCCCATCAAAGCGACCTGGGTAACGACAAATGCTGCGGTAGGAACAGACCTGACATTGTTGGGCGCGTTTTCGTTTCATTAGTTTCACTTGAGACGGGTCCACGTCGGGCAAGGACCAGTCCATATGGCCCTGGATGAGTCGAGTAAGTTGCCCTTGCAAGTGGCGCTTGAGGGCCGGCAGGTAGTCGGCGTCAAGGCTCATGGGTCGTTTTCGGCCCAAATTAAAGACATTCGATTTGGCGGAGGGGTGGCAGCAGACCACTTTTTTTTCGGTGAGGCCAGGGCGATGGACCTGAAAGAAGATCCCGCCAATAATAGACTGCTGCGGATATAATGTTTGGGTGGCCAATAAGTAGATGGGCAATTGTAAGTGACGAAAGTGGGTCATATCGGCAGCGGTGGGGACCTGACGGCCGGTTTTATAGTCTAAGACCACCAAGCCCCACTCGTCAGGCGCTTTTAATAGGCAGTCGATTTTACCGGTAATGGTGATATGGGTATTCAGATCTGATAGTGAGATGGGTAATTTAAAGGGGCGTTCAGTATCTAAAAAATCCAGAAGATAGGCTTGGTCAAGCTCTGCTGAAATAATGGCGTCAATCAGGCCTTCTTTGTCCTTAAGGCCCAGTAAAACGTCCCGTTTGACGGACCAAAAGAAGCCTTGTTTTTGATGGAGTAGCCCCTGGGCTATTTCCCGAAGTAGGGCCTTGGCCGCGTCTTGGTTGTGGGGGGTGATTCGGCCAATTCCTTGGCTTTTGGCTTGGTTAACAAACGACTCGAAGAGGCGATGGACCAGGGTCCCCCATTCCCGAGCCGCCACATCTTGGCTCACTTCTTCGGCAGAATGACACTTCAAAATATAGCGATAATAAAAATGGTGGGGGCACGTTTGATATGTATCCAGTTGTGTCGTGGAAAGATGGGACTGGCTAAACGTCATGTGAAAATATTCTTGGTTTTTAGAAGGGTCTAGAATAGAGTGAGTTTGGGCCCAATGGAGCCGATCTGAAATACTGAGTGGTAAGAGGTGAAGGGGTGCGAGGGTGGCTGGCTCTGGGGTTTCGGTTACGACATCTGCTGGGCTTGATGAAAGGGACAAGCCTCGCTCATTTTGAAGTCGTTGGATAAAGTGGGAGGGAAGTGACGGTCGGTCTTGTTGGGGGCCATAGCTTAAGTAGATATGGCGAGCAGGTGAATAAAGGTGGGCTAAAAACTGGCTCCATTGACGGTCAATGGCGTCATCTGGCCGGTCCCAGGTCAGGGCCTGAACTTGGGTCTTGCTTACAAAGAAGGCTTCTGTGGGAATTTGGGGGAGTTGGCCCGCCAATAGGTTAGGGATATAGAGGGTATGAAGTGGGACTAGGCAGGGGGAATCAAGGGTCAAAATATGGACCCCAGACGCATGGGTCCCCGTATGACTGAGCCGCTGATCTTTAAAGAAGAGTCGAAGTTGTCGGCACCATTGCTTTAGCTCAAAGGGAAACGACTGGGAATAAGCCAAAAAGCGGTGCAGGGCCTCTTTGAGGTGGGTATAGGCGAGAAAGGGGCTGCTGGCAACATGTGCGCTACAATGGCGCAGCTTATTAAGCAGGTCAAATGTCTCCATGACCGATTCGATGAGCTGGGTCATGTCCTGGGCATTCGGGCATTGATGGGCCTGTTCGTATAGATCAGCTAAGGTATGGATGATGGCCACCTGTTGACGGCAAAGGGCCAAGGGGCCCTGGGCCTCATCTTCATCTTGGGTATACTCAGATAGCTGGGCCAGGTAATGGGAGAAGCCCTGTCGCCAGTACTCAGTGCCCTGGTGGAGGCGGTGTTCATTGGCGATACTGCTCAGCTGGTCCAGGTTCACATGGCTAACCGTATCATTGATTTGGATGCTTTGGGCCAGAGGGTTAGCTAAAAATTGGGTGATATTGGGGGTATCAAAGGGCGATTCAAGCAGTTGGAGAAAGGCCAGGCAGAAGTGGGTGATGGGGCAGTCATCTAGTCGGGTATTGTGATGGAATTGGATGGGGATTTTGGCGTCTTGAAGCGCCTGAATAATCACGTCTCTGGCAGGGCCCGAGCCAGGGATCAGAATGCCATAGTCATGGAAAGGACCTGCTTGCTTAAGGAGCTGTTGGCAAAGCCATTGGGCTTCATGGTCAGGTCCTTCACAAACCCGAAGTTGGAGATCGGCGTCGAAGGGCCGGGCATCACCCACCGGCTCAATTTCACGGTTATTAGGCTGTTGTTGGCCCCGCCAATCTGAGAGTCGGGTATGGACAGGGTCACTGGCAGTGCCGGGCGCTAGTGGGGATAGCCAAGCCGCGCTATTGGCCGCTGAAATGGCAGTATGAATAATTTCTTTTTCTAATAAGTTTAGGTCCCAAAACATGGCCATTAGCAGGGCCTTTCCTGACATAAAGTCCGATAGCTGAGATAAAATTTGAGACCGGTGTCGATGATAGAGTTGGGCCCAATCTTGGGGCGGAAACTGGAGCAAAAATGCTTGAAAGGCAGTAAAAAGGGCGGCAATAGAGTCGCTAAGTTCCTGATGCTCATGGTCCGCAGCTGAGCGGTATCGGGTAGCAGCAAATGGGTGTTGGTGAAAGCGGGTATAGACGTTGAGGAACTGGTCCCGAAAGCCGTCTGTTAATAGGATGGGTTCCAAAACAGGGTCCTGATAAGAGTGAAGGAACGTATCTAATAACAGGCGAGTCATGCCGGACTCTGGACAGCTCAGTCCTGGCTGAGAAAGACCAAGGAGCCCGTCAATGGTCGTAATAATAGGAAAGGCAGGGACCTGAATCGAGATCAGGTACTGAAAAAGTTGGGTCCGAGCATGGGGATTGGGGACCAGGAGCACCTGCTGGTGTAAGTGGGGCCCGGGGGTCCGTAACAGTGACCAAAATCGGGACGACGTATGATGAAATAGTGAATAAGAAAATAACGAGGCCATTAGTATCAGTATACCGAGCCATGCTAGCTTGGGCCAGGCTCGATTGCGTTTACACCAAGCTCACTGCATCAAAGAGGGTCCTAGATGGGTGGCAAAACCCATTTTCTAAGCACCAGAATAAGGGGGCTGATGTGATGCTTAATGCAGGGTTAATAATTTTTTAATATAAAATAATAATTAAATAAACAACTATAATTGAAAAATAATAAAAAATAAACTATAATAATGGGTATTAAAAAATTAAAAGGGAAGTTAAATAATGGATATAGTAATGAATTCAGGACAACAGACAAGACCGGTCAGTTTAAATAACATCAAGAACAAGCCGCTGACGCAGCACTTATTTGATGCCAGTGAAGTGGCGAATAAAAATGTATCTATACAAGGCCAAAATCACAATGGGCAGAGTCTGATACAGGGAAAAAATACACTCAAAAACAATGAAGAGAAGGCGCTTTCAGTATATTCTTTTGAGCAATGTAGCCAGATTTATAACACAATATCTTTACCGGTAATATCAAAGGAAAATATATTTGAAGATTGCATGGGATATGAGTGGGCGGTCTTTGTGGAGATATATGAGGGTGATGAATCCATGTCCATTGATCATGAAAGCATGGATCGTTTCATCCAGTTTGAGCATGAATGTAACGCAGCCGAAGCGGCAGAAAAATCAACACCAACTCAGAATACCTCTGTCAGCAAAAAAAGTGCGCGATGGCACGCATTTGTAGAGACCCATACCGTGGATATTGGCGAGCACCGAAAGAATATGGACCGGATCAAGAAAGTAGAGCTTAAGCTTGGAAAAAAGGTAGATATGGGCTCGGAGGATATCGAGATCCCTGATTCAGATCGCAAGGAACTTAAGTTCTTGATAGGGCAATATGGCAGAAGCACTGCAATGCGAATCAAAAAATATGGGGGTCAGAAAAACAAGGTATCCAATAAAGGCAAGTCGCGCTTACGTACAGAGGACTTTTTTGTTGCTGCAGATGACCTCAATATCCCTCCTGAACAGCAGTCCTTGGTTGATGACTATGAGGCGCTCATGGGCTTTTTTATAAAACAGTTTCAAGAGAATAAGAGCCATGCCCCAGCTTTCTATAAAATGGTCATGTATCTTGAAGATCATGCCAATGTTTGTAATGAAGAAAATGCAAAGGTGCTCAAGTCATATTTGTTTAAGTGTGGGTCAGTGCAGGTGAATTGATAAAAAAAATAAAAATAAAGTATACTGGTTTAGATAATAAAACAATAGAATAAAGATAAGGGTATGAAGGCTGTTCAAAGAAAAAATTTTAAAGGGGCAGGAAAACACGATGGTCATCGGGCTAAAAAAATAGGTCAACAACTTCATGATGCGAGCACAGGCGCGATTCAGAACGTAAAGTCGACTAGCCCGTGTGGTCTTAAGTATATAGTTGTGAGTATTTTGAGTGCCTTCGCTTTAATGGCAATCTATTGGTTATCAGGTAAAGATGGAGAAAAACAGCCCTCTATTATAGGGCCTCCATCTAACATAGACCCCCCAGTTTTGGATATGCCAATAGACGCAAGTGTTAGTGAGCCCCCCGATACCGACGTACCCCCCATCACTTCTTCACCAAAAACACGTCGTCAATTCATCAGTGAGATGTTTCCAAGGGACTTAAGATTTGGGGGCCGCAATAACAAGCGGTATGAAAGTGGGGTTGTGGATATGTTAATGGCCTTACGATGGCCAGAATCTCGCATGGTGGCCCTTTCAAATTCTCTTAAATTGTTTTGGGCCGATAGCGAAAAAGAGCAGTTAAAGGAGTTTGTCAATCAATACAATGACTTTTTAAAGAGCATTGGGGACCCTAATTTTTTTAAGGTATATTGTAAAAGCTACTTTGGGGCGCTCTATGGGGGGCCTAAAGATAAAGCCCAAAAATTGGAAGACAATGACCAAGTATTTGTGGTGAATGAGTATCGGTTAAACCAACGGTTAGTCAAGTCGCGATTTGAGTCCTTTGATGATATGTTAGATATTAAACATATTACTCAAATTAAAGAAGATGAGGATATACCGGGACTAGAAAGGTGGGTGGAGCAAACCCATATCATGGGAGAGGCTTCTGGGATTAGTGATGGTAATAGTGAGGTTTATATTAATTTTGCGCTAGATCAATTTGGATTTATAAGAGATCAAGAGGGGAACCCGACTCGTGAATATGAACATAAGTATTATTATTTTTCTAATCAAAATTTGAAGTCGTTTTTAGGGGTTGAAGCAAAGGATATTAAAAAAAACAACTATGTACGACCTGTATCTACAGGCCTTATTTTAATTTGTGAGGTGAAGTTATTTGAAAAGGAAAATGGAATCGGAATAGATGAATTTTACAACAGCTTTATCAAGTCGGGCCAGAGTGTGCAGGGTCAAACTAATAACTTCTATGATATGGTTATATCGCTAGTAAATAAAAGACTGGGTCCGCTTTTGAGAAAGGAAGACAGCGGAGAAGCGTTTCATCATTATCCTAATGATGGAGATAAGCGGCTTTTATTTGAAAATAATGGTCAGGAACGGAAACGGAAGAAGGCGAATGGGGCGCGATTAAAGAAAATTGAGAGGCTATTAAATGCCTAAGACCGTAAGTGTAGGGGCCATTAAATCAACAAAGGTTCAATGGCCATTAAAACTATAGTATACTAAATAAAGGACCCGGCAGGGTTAAAACAGCAGCCCTATTCAGGCAATTCTAGATAAAGGATACGGATATCATGAGTGATCAGACGGTGAGCACTAAACCCAAAAAGGAGCCTAGCACTTCGCCAGTCGCCGGTGGCCAGTTACCGTATTTATGTGACTTGTTTTCTCGACAAGAGGCCCGAGAGCTGTATGAACAGATTTATAAAGATGTCAAAGGGGTCAAGGTCTCTCATGAAGAGCGGAACCAAAAAAAGCTGACCGATAAGTCCTTGATTTATGGCGAGGCGTGTTACGATGAGTTTTGTGAGATTTTGCAGCATGTCCAACCTAACCCTGGAAGTACCTTTTATGACCTAGGGTCAGGTATCGGCAAGGCCTTGGTCATTGCGGCAATGACCGTTCCTTTTGCCAAAGTAGTGGGGGCCGAAATGTTAGAAGGCTTACATGCCATTAGTATGGAGGCGGTATCACGGATCAAGACCCATCTTTCTGATCAGGAAAAAGAGACCAGTACCCAGTTCGAGATCCATTGTAAGGACCTCAATAATATCAGCATGACCGACGCGGATATTGTCTTTATCTCATCGACCTGTTTTAGTGATAGTTTGATGGACCGGATCTCTCGGCAATGTGAACAGCTCAAAACGGGTGCCAAGGTCGTCAGCTTAACACGTGGCATTCAGTCCAGTCAGTATGAAACGATTGAAAAAAAGCATATTAAAATGAGTTGGGGGAGCCCGACCTATTCATTCAAGAACACCAAGGCCCAACGCCGGCATCGACGCCTAAGAAGCGCTCCTCATCAGACGAAGACGCTTAACGAAAATTCTGGGCGATCTGTTGTCGATGACTCCAGCGGTAGCCTTTAGCATCAGCCAGTGGCACTAGCCAGGTCAGCACCTGTTCCAAGGTCACGGGGTCACTTGCCGCTGGCATTAAAAGGACCTGTGATTTGGGGACTTGGAAGGGGCTAATAAATGCCGATTCAATTTCTTGAAGGTCCGAAGGGTCACTGACCACCATTTTGAACCAGGCCGCAGGTGATAGGTCGCAAAAAACCTGGATCGCAGATTCAACGCGTCGCTTTTGGAGGGCCATTCCAGAATTGGCCAGTTTAGGTGACACGTTCCACTGTTGGACCTGCTCAATTAAGGAGGCGCTTGGTGCCAGGGTCCCATTGGTTTCAACTTCCACATAGACGGGGGTGCAGTGGCGCCGAAGGTGGCTAAGAAAGGGGGCCAGTTGAGCGTGTTGAAGCAAGGGCTCTCCGCCAGTAATAATTAGATGCGCGCCATCTTGGAGGGCCCTTAGCCAGCCTTTTTGGGACCAGTCATCAATGAGCTGGTCAAAAGAGTAGCGCTGTCCTTGGGTCCATATCTCGATGGTATCACAGCGCCAGGTCGCCCCGCTATCCAAGTCCCCGGTCCGGACAGTGTGTTGGCCACCACAACTTAAGTTACAGCCCTGTAGCCGACAAAAGAGACTGGGGGTCCCCATGCTCACCCCTTCCCCTTGCTGAGAGAAAAAGGTCTCACTGACCTGTAAATGTGGGCCGGACATGGACACCTTATCCGATAAGAAAGCGGGCGATCATGCCCAATGAAAAGTGGGCCATGGTGGCCCCAATAATATTATTATGACGAAGAAACATGCCCCCGAGTAAGGTATGCATGGCAAAGATTCCCAATGCCATTACCCCATCGCCTTGGGATAAGAAGGCGCTAAAGCAAAAGGCCGTGACCACGACACTGGCCCATCCGCTACGATCTTGTAAAAACGTGCTTAACTGAGATTGGACCACACCTCTTGCAAAGCATTCCATCAGGCAGACTTGTAACATATAATCCGCATGGGTTAAGTAAAAGGTAAGTAAAGAGGCGAGCTGTGGTAGTTCAAAAGGGATGGGGAGTCGTTGAAGAAGGCCTGTTAATAAGGACAGACCAATCACAGCACTTCCTGCCACCAGCGCCCCTTCGATGAGGGCTTGTTTTTGACGGCCACCGAAGAGTGGCAGAGACTGAATGGGGGTGCCATAGCAGCGTAGCAATAGTAGGGCCGGTACGACCACGGCCAGGCTAGATAGCCAAGAAGTGAGCCGAGTCACGGTCAAGGCGGGCGCGCCGAATAAGGATAGGGACTGTAGGAGTTGTTGGTAGAGCAGTGATCCTGCCCCTAAAATAACAAAGCCGAATAACGCGACCAGACCCGCATGGACCCGGTTCTGAAGTAGCTCGGTTTCAATATAAGAGATGGGTTCAAAGGTAGGCATGGTCGGGGTCAGTTGAAGGGGCTGAAGCTCCGGCTGGTTCAGCCAAGCGGCGGGCAGGTCAATCACGGTGCTATTGGTATCGGATACCCAGTGACAGCGCTCGTCGATATAGGGGGTCCAGTCAGGAAAGTTGATCAATGCAGGCCCTTGGATATCTTGTAAGGATTGGTCCGAGTGACAGAGTTTAAGTTGGCCATCGGCCAGGATCATGATTCGGTTTTGGTCATCCAAGAGCAAGGTATCATTTTCAGATAAGCAGTGGTAGTTGGCGCTTTGAAACAAACGCTGCCGATCTTGATCAGCAAGTGCGTCAAATAAAGGAAGGTTTTGGATACGAGTTAAATAGGCAGATGAATGCGGGGCCGTATTGGTAGCCATAATAAAATATAGTAACAGAGTCAGGGAAATCAAACAATGTTCACCTAATGGGAGGGGTAATTGAGTGGGGGTGTGTAAGTGGATGGGAGGTAAGGGCAACAATAGGGGGGCTTTAGCCGTCTTAATTGCTTTTAATATCTATCTAGAAATAGTTACGATTCAACATCACTACTACTAGTACTGAATTCACCGTCACTATCACAAGTTCTCGCATGATCATTGTGGCAGACCGTAGTAGCTTCTTGATCAAGTGTCGATGTATCTCTTCGACGAATAAACAGACTCCGTATAATCGAAGATAGACTAGAAGAAAGGCTCTTAGAGTAATCGCGATCCTTTAAGACCTGTTTTGCTAACTCGGATAAGGACGCATTTACAGACTTTTTTTTGGACATGACGTTAAACTCGGTAGGTAAGTCACAAAGGATGCGGCCACGTTGGTCGATTACTTTCTTGGCGATTAAGCGATTAACAAGGTACTGGGTCAGCTCTTGTTTTAGGGATTCAGTTGGATGCAATTGGGGTAACTTAGAGATATCCGTCTTTATCTGATCGACAATATCCTGATTAAAATCATCTGTACCTCTTGCGATATCTGTAGCGATAGCACCAGCTTCTTTATTCCCTTTACCAGACCTGCAGTGGTCTTGACTTATTTGAGCAGTGCTTGTTTGTATTTGGAGATCACGAAGTTGTTTAACCAGGCTCGCCAATTTGAAAAAAAGGAATTTAGAGTGATTTTTAAGAAGTTGTTTTAATGGCTCGGATAAGGGCGCATTAACAGACTCTTTTTTGGATATGAGTTTAAAATTACGAGGTAAGAAACAAAGGACCTTTCCATTTTGGTCGATTACCTTCTTTGTTTCTAAGCGGGTACATATGTATTGGGCAAGATCGTTTTGTAGGCTTATGAAACTGGGATCAGCATAGTGGGAAAAGACATGGGGTAGGTCTGCATTGAAGGTGAGTGGCTCGAAAAGTTGAAGGAAGTCATCAATAGAAAATGAAGCGGTGCTTTGTTGATCTTGATGGGTGTGAATGGCGTCTATCATGGCATTACCACGGAATAGAAGTTCATCTTTGTGTTGACTAAAGATCAATTGTGCTTTTTTAGATAATGGACTAAAAGGGAAAGGGGCTCTGGAGGTGACTCCTGGCATATCAGGCTCTAGAACTGAATCTGGGTGGAGTAAAGGGCGTTTGTCTGAATCTAATTTAGTAGTCAGCTTCTTTTTAGTTAAAGAATAATAAATATAGTGGGCCAATTCACGTTTAATGTCTGGGGTAATGGTGGGCGCGTCTAGGGGAAGGGGTTGAAAAAGCTGACGGGCAGTATCTTCAGTGAACGGAGTAAAAGATGGCGGTTGAGCAAAAAGCGCTTCCGAGTATGAGGTATCATCATAAGGCGATGGGTTCGATTTTAAGCTAAATAAATTTAAGGTATGGCCAGAATAAAAGGCAATATTTGAATCTAAGGCAGTGGCTCTTACTGGTCTGTACTCTTGAGGTGGTATGAAGCAAGAAGTGGATTGGCGACTTGGATTGAATAGGACAGGTGACGGAGAATGTTCAAATGGATCGTGTTCAAAGGAGATTAATACTTGATGATGAGTGCTCTCAAGTGAGTCAATACGGAAGCCAAAATTAAATAAACTTAAAGGATCTTTAGGCATTCGCATATCAAGGCTAGCTAAGGCAGACTTTTGAGGAAAGTGACCATTAAAATAGGCACAAAATTTAAAAAAACCTTGCGTACAAAGGTGACCCACATGTTGAAAAGGAGCCTGATTCGTAAAGGAGTGGACGTTAGTAACACCCGATGTCCGTAGATCATAAAGGCTAATGCCGTTATGATGCCCCATGAGCAGGTGGTCATCAAGAAAAGAAAGCGAGGTAGCGGAAGGTAAGTCTTTGTTTATTTCAGGTGTTCGTTCAAACGTTGGCCAAACGATAGTCCTTCTTTCTGAAGTGCCAGCAAATAAGCCTTTTGAAGGACGATATGCGGTACATTTAATAGACTCATATGTTCTAAAGGAAAGATGGTGATTCGTAAAACCGAATTTGTCTGTGCTTTTGCCGAGTCTAAAGGAGTGCTTACTAGAGTGCTCGCTCCAGAGAGAGGCATCAATAGTAGCGTTTTTAGTAGAACGCCCAAAGGTTACAAAACGATAGGGGCTAAGATCACCAAGTCGCTGCAGGTGATTAATGCGGCTATTGGCAGTACCTAATTTTATAATTTTAATAGTGGGATTAAAATAAGGGGACTCGGGTGATACTTTCAATAAAGATACAGTACGATCAGTGACGGAAATCATGCGGTTAATATCCCACCCGCATACAATATTTGGACAAGGCGTGTCGAATGGGAGCGAATGACGAGATTGTCTATATTCAGGAGGAATGGACATTGAATAAAAAGACATCGGTATCATTCCTTTATAGTTGATTTTTGATAATAGTATCGCAAATGATGTATTATGTAAATATTAATAGATTGTTATTTTTATAAGCGATTTTATTTTAAGAAAAAGAATAAAAACAAATAAAAGACTAGTCGTTAATCGATCAGCAGTGTTCTGTTCAGAAGTATTTTAGCCGTCTTAATTACTTTTAATATCTATCTAGTAATAGTCACCGTCACCGTCACTGGAACTGGCACTGGAATCAATATATGCAAACCGTAACGGTCCTCGACGAATTCGATGTCTACGAAATACGGCTTGAATCGGAGTAGCACGGGCGTTTCTTTGTTGGTGTAAAAAATTGATAATATCTGTCAAGGGCGCGTCATCACCCAGTACGGTAAGTACCGGGGAATGCTGCTTGATAATGGATGTTTGAATGGTTTGGATTGTATTGGAAAGGCCATCGGCTTTTATATTGCTGATAATCTCATCTAACGTTAATTTTTGTGCTTCACCCATTAAAAAGCGCAAGGGAAAAAACGAGGTGAGTTCCGGTGCGAAATTAGACATGATAAAAAAAGCAATGATAAAACGATCAATATCAGGAAGACGTTTAGGGGCACCCCAAGAGTCAATATTTAAATGGACCCTTGCCCTTAGTAAATTGAGGGCAGATAGTGAGTGAGGGGTACCGTCAATTGATAGCTCAATATGCATTGAGGAAGGGCCTTTCTCAGGTACAGCCTCACCCTCACCGTCATTTAACCCTAAAATAGATGCAAGGTGTTGAAGTTCTGTATCTTTAACCTGTAAAATAGGGTCAAAAAAATGGGGGCCTCTGAGACGGGAAAGTTGACACAAAGAAGGCTCAATTTGCCTTAAAAAGCACCGGATTATTTGAGTGGGGACATCAATAGGTGGGTCAGTAAACGCTGAATCGGGGGAATTTGGCCATAAAATACCAGGACTACCTCCCCCTCCTCCTTCTGTTCCGGTTTTCAAGGAACCTTTAATCAGTGATTTGTGTTCCAAATCGTAGACTCGAGGAAAAGTAACAATGGGGGGATCCTAATAAAGTAATATCAAAGATAGAAAGATGATTTCGATAGAAAGAGATCAGCCTAGGTCCTAGGGCCATGATGCCATCACTTATGATAGGACGCGAACTAAGTAAAGATAATGCAGGCTCTTTCCTACATCCAAAGCAAGCTCATAAGCATTCCCATCGAGTAGACGGCGGCGGTATGTCGTTAATTTGAGCGATCGTAATATCGGTTATGGATGGAGAATCAGCAGTTAAAGAACAACTTCCCACTGCAAGTCTCCTATGTCCCAGGCCAGCGATTGCCTTCTTCCTGGGAATTTGTGAATCAGGAAGTGTCAAAGACTGAAGTACCGTTTTAGAAGCCCAATCCCAGACCTTTACAATGCCGTTTGAATCTCCCGAGCATACAAGATCATGTCCGGCTGAAGCAAGGCAAGTAATCGCCCCGTGATATGAAGGGTCTCTAATGATCTCTGCTCTAAAAGCAGTATTACTAGGCATGAATCAGGCGCCATTTTTTAGAAAGGCAAGGATATTTAAAAAAAATAGATAGTAAAGGATGGTATACAATTCTAATGGACCGACATCTGCAGTAAACGTAACAGGGGCCTTTTAGTGGTATTAATCCAAAGGTAGTGGATTAAGTTTGCTGCTATTTAAATGGACTTTAATGTCCCTTCTTCTATAAACAGGGAGTCTGAAAGTTGCTTATTATTATGGCTGTTCAACACGTACATCACAACCTCCATGTCCCGCGGTATGAGCAAGTGTAGTGGCGCCATCGCCATGGATACATTGGATCACGAGCAGTGAAGGCCTTCAAATTTTGCTTTTAACTGAGCAACGCTGATTCTTGGTGGGGAGACCGGGGAGACCGGGGGGACAGGCGAGGTAGGGGAGCCTGTCTTTGGTGTCTGAAACAAAAGAGCCTGTTGAGAATCCGGTAGAATAGCTGGAGAACCCGGTAGACTTTCTGAAGAACTACAGTCGGAATCTGGGGTTGAAAACCCATGGGCAGAGAGGGAACGACTTAATAACTTTTTGTTCATTGATTATAATCCCCTATATTGAGCCTAGTCCCCCATGAAGGGCAGAACAATAACTTGAAACAACAAGTGAAAGGCGCCTTGTTAGAAGATGCGTCATTCATACTCATAATGGGGCACTCGTTAATGGGCTAGGGGGCGGTGTCGCTGGCGATAAATCAGTTTTGACATTAATAAATAAGGCCATCAGTGCAGTACGGGTTTTGACATTTAGTTTTTTATAGATGCTATTTAAATGGACCTTAACGGTCCCTTCTTCAATAAACAGGGAGTCTGAAATTTGCCTATTATTTTGGCCTTTTAACAAGTACATCACAATTTCCATTTCCCTTGCAGTAAGCAAGTGAAGTGGCGCCATGGACGATAAGGTCTGTTTAAAATGCTGAGAAATTGATAAGTGGAAATGGGTAGTAAAGACCAATAGAATAAAGAGATTAAGAATCATCGAGTAACGAAAGAAATGAAGATAATGGTCTGGAAATACAATGGATGGGGTTATGGGTACTAATTCAACCCCAAAATACAATAGTAACATGCCCACAATAAAGACCCATTTAACACGATCGTGACGACGGCCAAAAATAAAACTGGCGGTGACGACAAGATAAAAAAACAAGTACTGGACCCCACTTTGAGTGCCCATGGAGCAGGTATAAATATAAGTGGCAATGCCAATGGACGAGACTAATAAGACTTTGGCAAATAAATAACATCGAAGATGATTTAAATACAAACAGGCCAGGTAAGTACCCACAAAAAGTAGGGCCAGCACCGACAGTGTCACTGAGTTCATCCAGTAGAAGATATAGATATAAGGAATGGTTAACATAATAAACAAGATAGAAATTTGGTTGGTTAAACGGACATATCGGGCCTCTTCATAGCCCAATTCAACGGAACATCCAATGGCAAAAAGAGTTTTAAAAAAAGTCTTTAGTTGATCTATAAGACGAAAAAGAAATTTTTCTCCTATATCCATGGGGAAACTCCTTTAAAAGGGCTCATTAGTTTTTGAACAAAATGTCGATGATATTATATAAAAGAGTAACATTAACACATTAAAACGACTAGAGGCGAGTTAGGGCATTACCAAAGTAACTGTGCTTTATAAAAGTCAATGGCTTCTTGAACGGCCTCTTCGATGGGTTGACTGGGCCGCCAGCCAAGTTCAGATTGGGCTTTTTGGGAGGAGAAGCAGCGGTCACGAAAGCTGATATCAATTAAGTGGCTACTTAAGTTTCGGTGGCCCAGGTGGTCGGCCAGCCAGGCAAAGATTTTGATGGGCCAGAACATTTTGGGTGAGTAAGGAATCGGTCGAATATGTTTACTGACCTTAATTTTATCCAAAATATGGGCCAGGTCACAGTAGCTAAGGTCCGATTGGGCCAAGATATAGCGTTGACCGGGTTGGGCATTTTCGTAGGCGAGTAGGTGGCCAGTGACACAGTTCTTCACGGAAACGAAGCTGTTTTTTCCGGGCGGTAAATGATGGATCCGCTGTTGGGCGATGGCGGTAATGAGTCGTCCCATATTCATATGCATATCTCCGGCACCGATAATGGTGGCAGGGTTCACAATGACGGCATTGCCGCCCTGTTGGGCAAAGTCACGGACCAAGGTTTCTCCTTGATTTTTGGTGCTCATGTAGGGGTTCTTTTGGTATTGGGGTAAGAAGGGGCTCTCTTCGGTCCCAATCTGGCCAGGTTCAGGGATCCCAATGGCAGCAGTAGAGCTGGTGTACACCAATCGGGTGTGAGGGAATTCGTGGAGTCGCTCAATAAGGGACTGAGTCCCATCTACATGAAGCTGGGTGAGGTAGGCTTGGTCACGGCTAGAATAAGAGACTCGGCCGGCAGTATGAAAAACACCATCAAGGTTTTCGAGATGAGATTCGTAGGTCGAGGGGATACGAATATCGCCATAAATATACGCCAAATCCAGACCTTCGAGAAGGGGGTGTACGCTTTGCTTTCGGATCAAGGCCAAGACCTGGGCCCCGTTTTTGAGTAATTCACGGGCCAAGTTACTTCCCAGTAGTCCGGTCGCGCCCGTAACCAGAAAGCGTCGCCCTTTGAATGGGGCTGTCATCTTTAGATTCCTAACCGAGATAAGGTCCGACAGAACAGATCAATACTCTTAACGAGTTGGGGGTGATCGGTACTAAAGCGGGCCAGTTGCTCGCGAAGGGATTGGGCATATTGTTCATCTTCACGGCCATTCAAGATATCAGAGGCATGGGTCGCAGTAGATTGGGCCATGGCGGCGGCATCTTTAGGATGGTCTTGGGAGAGGGTATCCAGCTCAGCACGAAGTTGTTCAAGGAGCTCACTCACCGCGGCTTTTCGTTCCGGTTTCATTTGGGATTGGTTAATACTGGCTTGAATTTTTTGAATAATATCGTGAATCATGTGTCAAAGAGAGGGTCTTGATGGACTTGGTAAGACGCACTGCTAGGCACTAGGTCATAGATATTGGAAGCGATTCCTAGGTGATGTAATGCTAAGAGAACAAAGGACAGGTCTTGTCCCTTGATGACCGATTCGAATTCAGATTCAGATGGCGAGTAGTCAGAAAACTCAAGTTCAAGTAGTCGGACCCCATTTTCTTTAATGACATAGGTGACTTCATACTCGTCATTGCCTTCAAAGGAGCAGTGGATTTGTCGCTCATTTTGAGAGATCACAAAGGGCGTGGCTCTAAAGAAAAACCCATTTTCTTGGGTAACAGTGCCTTGGTCAATGATTAGCTGGTATTGGGACATGGGGGCTCACTCCTATACATTTTCTTTATCTTACACGTATTATACAGGACGTACCTAGTTCGGAGCAATTGTTTAGGGAAATAAAGGGAGGGGCTATTGTGCTCGTCTTTATAAAAACCAGAGTTTCTTTTATAATGAAAGAATGCAATCAATGATGGATCTTTTAAAGCCTCTCAAGGTTCACGAGCCCAATTCCTTTGTGATCGAACCCCTAAAAAACAAAGACGTTGCGTCTATATTGAAAGAAGGGTGTGAGCTATTAGAGTCTTTTAATATTAAATATTGGCTATCCGCAGGGACATTATTAGGCTTGCATCGGGATCAAAAGCCCATCGATCATGATACAGATATTGATATCGAAATCGAATACTCTTCACAGATTCCGTTATTCTTAGAGGCATGCCCATTTAAACTCATTCGAACCATGAAAAAGGGGCCTTATTATATGCAACTTGCGTTTATTTCAGAAAGTAATATTATTTTTGATATTTATGTCTATTACCCAATTAGGGCGTCATATATTAATTGGAACGATCATGGCATTATGTTCTACCCGAAATCTCTTATAGAGCCCTTAAGTAGCATTTCTTTTGACCATAAAGAATATGCCAGCCCCAACCCTGATTCGTATTGTCAGTTTAGGTATGGTGCCGATTGGAAGACCCCAAGGTCTAATAAGGATAGCTGGGTCAATGATGCCAATCATCTCATTAAAAAAGACGAGATCATTAAACAGCTAAAGTTTTACAAAACCACCTATTGGTAATTTGGGTATGTCACTTAAATGGATTGGAAGTAAAAGTCCCGTGCCCGATCAAGGTCTTTAGAAAAATCCACTTCAACACAGGAAAGATCAGAGACATCCAGGCCTTTAATGGGTACTGCGTCTTGGCTCAAAATCTCTAGTCCTTTTTCAAAATAGTCATTTTCTGAACAAGAAGCTAAGGCTGTTTTAAAGGGCTGAAAATCCTTTTCAAGGATACAGTTAACGCCAATGGCCTCCCCAATATGAGTATCAAGGGTCTTTGATATACCTGTAATATATCCTTCGGAAGAAATCGCACATTTGACCTCTTCTGCACCATATTGCCCTTTCACGTAACTCACCGTACTATTGTCAACGTCACGTAATCGGACAAACATTTCTGGCGGGCAAAAGACATCGCCATTAATCCAGAGAATATCGGATGCTGATAGACATTCGAGTGCCATGAGTAAACTTTTAGCAGTATTGGTTCGGTGGTAGATGGGGTTATAGATAAAAGAGACAGATGGATAGTCTTCCATTACCACGTCTTTTTTAAACCCAACCACGACATGAATTTCATGGATTCCTGACGAGCGTAATGCTTGAATTTGATGACCTAAAATAGTTTGACCGTTACCCAATTCAGATAAACACTTGGGTCTAATGGAGCCAATCCGACTCCCAATTCCTGCAGCTAAGATCACAGCTCTCATACGTTTACTCTATATCAAACCCAAATTCCTAGTCAAGACACAAGCGCCACAAGGTTAAAAAAGAATGAGCCATACGGTGCTCTGTTTTAGCCAAACAAATCAATTAAAATAAAATAATGTCGAAAAAGTCACCTTATTTTGACATGTCTTGATCCAAATAATCAGACATTCGTTACAAAGAGTTGAACCCCCATTAAGAGGGGCAGTAGGGGGCGGTTTAGCGATGAGAGTGAGTCTCATGTTTGAGTAAGAGGGTATGCTTAAAAAAAATCAAAAAAAAATTGACAGTATCAATTTTGGTAAGCTATGATAGTGGTCAACTTTAGCAGACGTAATAAAAAAGGAGTCGATCAAATGGAAATCTCATCAGGTATCAGAAGGGCAGTAACAGGAATCGCAAATCAGGGTATATTAGGAGGCAGTGCTCAAGGTCGGTTAAATGAACAGTTATTGACTGCAGCAAAGTTGGGTTGCAGGGAGTGTGTATCAAAGTATTTGGATCAAGGCGCAGATAAGAATGTATTAGATTCGAATCGTCGAACGCCAGTGATGTGGGCAGCAGCTGGAGGGTGTGATGGGTCCGTAAGTCATTTACAAGAGGCAGGAGCGGATTTAAATCGGGTTGATTTATGGGGGTGGAGTAGTATATTGGTTGCGGCGGTGCGAGGACATACAGACTGTGTTTTGAGTTTGATTGATTGGGGTGCAGATCATGATACACCCGGTTATTTAGGATTAACGCCATTAATGGCATCAGCGAGAGAGGGATGTACAAAGGGCGTTGATAAGTTGTTAGGTGCTGGGGTAAATATCGATAGCACAGATCATAATGGTCGAACAGCGTTAATGATAGCGGCACTAAATGGAAAAGAAGAGTGTGTGAGACAGTTGGTGAATGCGGGGGCAGATATAAATATAAAAGATATAAATGGAAACGGTTTAGCGGCGCTTATGGATCAACATTTAGAAAGTAAGTGGTAATAGGCGATCATTTAAAATTTTAAAAAAGCACTATGTTAACTAATGAAGTTGACTTAGGACAAGTCCTGGGATTATATATGGATACTAGGATGATCCTCAAGCCAGCCTTTAATGATGAAGCGCATATATTGGCGTTATATCTTAATAAGGGTGCTAAAAACGGAATGGGATGGTTGATTTAATAAAATAAGCATATAATACATTTGTTATGACAATCCAAGCTCAATGTCAGTGTTTAAAAAAGGAGAAGATGTATGGCTATTGCACCATTCAATGGTCAACGTTTTAAACCAGGCTCTAGCCGGTCAACTTTATTTATCAAAAGAAACACGGAGCCCAACGATGCAGGGGCAAAAGGTGTAGAACTAGTAGATGTAGGAACAAGTAAAGCAAGAAGAGAAGAAATCTGGCAAAGCGTTCAAAGGGAGATGGGTGGGAATATGGGGCCTGAAAACGCTCAAAAGCATCTTTTGGAGATTGCTCAAGGTAAGAAACCCCCTGATCAAGTAAAAGAGCTTGTCGGGGTGTTATGTGAACGCGGGGCGGATGTGAATGGTAAGGGTGGGGATAGAAGGACGGCGCTTCATTGTGCAGCTGATAGGGGATATCAAGCGCTTGTCAGGGTGTTATGTGAACGTGGGGCGGATGTGAATATTGAAGATGGGGATGGAAGGACGGCGCTTTTTAGGGCAATTGAAAGAGGCCATGCCGGTGTTGTCAGGATATTAATTGAGAGTGGGGCAGATCAGGAGTCAAAAGCGTTTGCATTGCAGTGGGCAGTTTCAAAGGGACCTAAAGAGATTGCAGCGCTGTTAATTATGAATGGGATGGATCAGAGTGTGAAAGCGGTCGCGCTGCAGTGGGCAGCTTTTTATGGGCGTATAGATGTTGTAGAGATGTTAATTGAGAATGAGGCGGATGTAAATGTTGAAGACGGAGAAGGACGAACGGCGCTTCATTGGGCAGTTGAAAAGGGACATGGGGATGTTGTAAGGGTATTATGTGAACATGGCGCAAAGGTACAGGCTAAAATTAGGGAAGAAAATACAGCGCTTCATGTGGCAGCTGAAAAGGGGCATGTAGCGGTTGTAAGGGTGTTATGTGATCATGGGGCTGAGGTGGAGGCTAAAAATAAATATAATGATACGGCGCTTCATTTTGCAGCTTTTTATAAACGTATAGATGTGATAGGCGTGTTATGTGAATATGGGGCAGATGTGAATGCTACAAATCAGGGTGGAAGGACGGCACTTTATTGGGCAGCAAAAAGAGGGCATTTTGGTTCAGCTATTGCTTTAATTAGAGTGGATGCTGTTTTGAGTAGTCTATCGGATGATCGAAGAGTAAAGCTAGCAGTAGGCATCCTTAATTTGAGTAATGCAAAGTTAGTACAGCTAATGCCTGAATATTCTGAAAACGAAGAAACAATAGAAGAAATGAAGAGAGAACTCAGGACAAAAATAGATAAAATAGATAAAAGAGAAAAAGGGGAAGCCCTTTTAGAATGTGCTATAGCAGAATTTTGTAAAGAAAAGAAACAACTTGTTAAAGGGGGTCGCCGCAGCGGAGGAGGAGGTGGTGGTGGCGGCCGCGCGGTGTCGGATTAACAGAAGTAAATTGAAGTTGAGCGGAAAGACGTGTGTATTAGGTTTATTTTGGTTTCTTTAAAAAAGGTAAGTCTTCAGAGCAACGCAAGATCAAACCCAAAAAAAAGAGCAAATAATCCAAGATCAGTATTTAAAACAAACTGGGCAATATGAAATATTTAAAAAAATAGCCTTAGAATCGTCACCTAACCCTAGGTTTCTAAAAGGGGTTTTCTTGGATGCTGAAGTGCTGCTTTTGTATGATAAGGAAACGAGGGTATCTGAATGATTAGGAGTTGGATGAGCAGGAAATAAAAGACTGGTCATATTGAAAGATAGGCTTTCAATGTTAGTTATAATTACCTTAATATTTGCGGCGAATAAAGGGTATAATTGCCTTAAAAAATGCGGGGATTATAAATGTGAATCCATGACAATTAAAATTGGCCAAACTTTATATGGAGCTGGGTAGGGTAGGCTAGATATGCAAAATAATATGAGGTGTTATTTTCTTGGAACTCATAGGGACCATTATATCGTATCGTGCAAATCATTTTGGTTGGCTTGGTTGAGTAAGAGCTATATGAAACCCAATCAAAAAGTAGTAAACTAAAATAACAAATCAATCATATCCCATGAATAATATTTAAATAAAATACTAACTTTAACTTTATTAAG
>PBBE01000005.1 GCA_002716485.1 Actinomycetota bacterium | reverse complement strand
TTGTTTTATTTTGGCGGAAAGGGTGGGATTCGAACCCACGATAATGTTGCCACTATACACGCGTTCCAGGCGTGCGCCTTCAACCACTCGGCCACCTTTCCAAAAAAATCCCCCGACAGCTCCCCTACTATAAAAGAGAACCCAAAAAATTTCAATACATCACTCCCAAGCATAGACAAAAAAACACATTCTATATTAAAATAAAACCATGACAATACTAGCCCCCAACGCCATCATTTCAGTAGGCGACGACCAAATCGATAACCACCACAAGGAACTATTCTTCCTAACCAGCACCCTAGACCAAGCCTGCAAAGACCAAAAGCGCTCCCAACTAATCAGCATCATCGAATTTCTAGAAACCTATGTCATGGAACATTTCTCAGAAGAGGAAACCCTCATGAAAAAAATGAACTATCCTCACCACCAACACCACCAAGACGAACACGAAGTACTTCGAAACCAAGTCAACAAAATACGAACCCAATACACCCAAAAAACCCCATTTAATGAACTTGCCTTATCGATCCGTAAATTATCCGACCAAATTATCACCCATATCTATACCATCGACAGTCAGATGGCCCCCTACATTGAGGAATACCATGAGCAATAAAACAGCCCTCAAAAATTCCCATAATAACTTCGAAAAGTACCTCATTGAACAGGACAGCCGCTACACCAACCAAAAAAGAGAGATCGCTGACGTCATATTCAAAAGCAAAACCCATTTCGAAGTCGACGAATTCCTAGCCAAACTACACAGCCAAAAGCGACGTTTCTCAAGGGCCACATTCTATCGCACAATCAAACAACTCTTAGACGCTGGCCTAATCCAAAAGGTGAACATGCCAGACGGCAAAGTCTTCTACGAGCAAACTGCATCTAGAGAACACCATGCCCACCTAATCTGTAACTTCTGTGGCAAAATTTCTGAATTTGAAGAAACCCAGCTATTAAACAAAATCAACAGCTACTGCACCCAACAGCAATTCACCCCCCGCTACCACTCCATCCACATCTATGCCGACTGCGAAAAAGAAAACTGCGCAGGCAAAGCCCAAGCACAAGAGAAATGACCACCGTCCTACTCAGCATCATCCTCATCGCCATCTGCATGGTCGGCTTAGGACTCGGCGTCCTATTCTTCAATAAAGAAGCCGCCCAAGGCCAATGCGCAAAACCACCCCAAGAGGATCCAGAACAGTGTCTATCCCGAGAGGCAGGCCTCTGCCCCATCGAAGATACGAGCGGCGCACTCAAAATGCAACACCGGTCCCGACTAAGCTTCCATAAACGGTCCCAAAACCTATTTTCTAATCCAAAATCTGAACATCCTCAAAAAAACGGGCCTGTGAAACCGGAAACCCCGAGCTAGGCACCCCAACCAAGCCCCCATCCTGTTCACGTCTCACCAAAAACACCTCAATTTCAGGTCGCTGTTCAACATAGGACAAGCCCTCTTCAACCCCCATCACTTTCAGTGCCGTCGCGACCCCATCCGCAAGGGCACATTGCTTGGCCAAAACAGTAATACTCACCAAGTCACTTAAAACCGGATACCCGGTCCTCGGATCCAATATATGAGAATACACAGTCCCATCCAACACAAACTGCTGTTGATAATCACCACTGGTCGCCACCGACATATCTGACAAAGGAAGCCCCATCAAGGGCCGCATCTCATGCTGTCCCGGCCAACGAACCCCAATCACCCAATCTCGATCCCCTTTCTGACCACTAAGCCTCACCTCGCCACCAATTTCAACCATAAAGTCATTCATCTGTTGATCAAGTAACCATTCCGCCACCTGATCCACCGCATACCCTTTCGCTATCCCAGACAAATCAATATGAACTGACCCAGCTAACTTCTGAACATAACCGTCCCGACCCAGCCCAATCTGATCCATCCCCAACAACTCCAAAACCGGCCCCAACTGTGACCGAGACGGCCACTCTTGCACCTGAATATCTTGCTCCCCAATCCCCCAAAAATCAATCAAAGGCTTGGCGGTCACATCAAAGGCACCACGAGTCTGATGATAAAGCGCTTTCGATAATACAAGTACCTCATACAACTCCTCAGACACAGGCCGTGCCAACCCCGTCATATCACGATTAAGCCCCATTAATTCACTTTCCGGCTCATAGGTCGAAAAGATCATCACTTGCCGCTCTAATAACTCTTCTAAAGGCCTTTCTAAACGCTCCCTACGCCACCAAAGCGGCACAAGTACCTGAACATGATAAGCGGTCCCCATAATATCGCCTTCAAAGACCATTAATTTGGGATAAGACAATCGTATCGGGCCTGCAACCAACACAAAGGCCGCCACCAAGACCCCGAACCGCTTCACAACCGACTTCAAATCGTTACGATGTCCAGACTAACCAAAGTCATCAAATAAGATCATCTCTTTCTCAACACCGAGATCATCCAACATATCCATACAACATTTCAACATCATCGGCGGCCCACAAAGATAATATTCCACTTCAGTGGGATCTTCATGTTGACTCAAAAAGTTATCCAAAAGACACTGATGAATAAACCCAGTCATGCCTTCCCATTGATCTTCAGGCTGCGGGTCCGACAAGGCCACATGATAAGAAAAATTCGGATTATCTGCCTCTAACTGCTTAAATTCATCATCATAAAACATTTCCCTTAAAGATCTAGCCCCATACCAAAAGGTCATTTTGCGATCCGTCTTAATTCGTTTCAACTGATCAAAAATATGACTCCTCATAGGCGCCATACCAGCCCCTCCACCAATAAAACACATCTCACGTTGAGTCTCTTGCGCAAAAAACTCGCCATAAGGGCCACTAATCATGACCTTATCGCCAGGTTTCAAATCAAAGATATAAGAGGACCCAATCCCGGCAGGAATCCCTTGACTTCCAGGTGGCGGGCTCGCAATCCGAACATTCAAATAAATCACACCCTTCTCTTCAGGGTAATTGGCCATAGAATACGCCCTAAAAATCTCTTCTTTATTCGACGCATCCACATCCCAAAGTTTAAAATTATCCCAATCTGGTCGATACTCTTCGCCTATATCAAAAGACTTATAATTTAATTGATACGGCGGAATATAAATCTGAATGTATCCACCGGCCCGAAAATCCAAATCCAAAGACTCTGGCAACTTCATTCTCAAGTCTTTAATAAACGTCGCCACATTATCATTCGAAATAACTTCACATTCAAATTTCTTAATACTAAAGATCTCATCAGGGATCTTAATCTTAATATCATTCTTAACTTTAACCTGACAGCCTAATCGAACATTGGTCTTTCGTTCCCGAATACTCAAATGGGGCAACTCCGTCGGCAACGCATCTCCAGCCCCTTCCAAAACCTGAACTTTACACATAGCACAAGTCCCACCACCCCCACAAGCCGAAGGTAAAAAGACCCCGGCATTCGACAAGGCCCCTAACAAGTTCGTTCCAGAGCTCACCGTCGGGCTCTTCGCAGCATCATCATTAATCAAAATCTGACAATCTGATACCCCAATCACTTTCTGTTCCACTATATATAAAACAAAAACCAAGCTCATAATGACCAATAAAAAGACACCCAAGCTCAATAAATATACCATTGTTTTATTACCCTTCCGTCAACTTAATACCCGCAAAAGCCATAAAGGCCATCGCAATTAAGCCTGTCGTAATCATATTAATCGCAAAACCATTCAACCCCTTCGGTAAATCCGCATACTTCAACTTCTGCAAAACTGCTGAAAAAGAAACAATAGCCAAGAACCAACCAATCCCAGAACTAAATCCAAATACAGCTGCCTCCGCAAAGGTATATTGCCGTTGCTCCATAAATAGTGACGTCCCCAAAATCGCACAGTTAACAGCAATAAGAGGCAAGAAAATCCCCAAAGACACATAAAGCGCCGGCGAAAACTTCTCCATCAACATCTCTACCAGCTGAACCATCCCCGCAATGGTCGCAATAAAGGTAATAAACACTAAAAAGCTCAAATCCACATCCACAAAAGACTCACTTAACCAGACCAAGGCCCCAGGCTTAAGTAAATACTCATTCACCGCCCAATTCATTGGCGCGGTAATACTCAATACAAAAATCACAGCCAATCCCAGCCCTGACGCTGTTTTAATATTCTTGGCACATCCTAAAAAGGAACACATCCCTAAAAACAAAGCCAATAAGATATTGTTAATAAAAATAGACTCTAATGCCAAGCTGACTAAATGTTGCATATTATCCGTGTCCTTCAATACCCAAGTATCGGTTCTGTGCCCATACCAACAATCCAATGGTAATAAACACCCCCGGCGCTAAGACCATTAATCCAATATCTGTATACCCCATCTCATAAAAAGACTGAGGAATAATCTGAAACCCTAAAATAGTGCCAGATCCTAGCAACTCTCGAAAGACAGAGACCACAACCAAAATATACCCATACCCCAGTCCATTCCCAAGTCCATCAAGAAAAGAATACCAAGGCGTATTCCCTAATGCAAAGGCTTCCGCCCTCCCCATAATAATACAATTTGTAATAATCAAACCCACAAATACCGACAACTGCTTACTGACCGAAAACATAAAGGCCTTCAAAAATTGGTCCGCCAAAATCACCAAAGAGGCAATAACAACCAACTCCACAATAATTCGGATATTCTTAGGGATCACATGTCGTAATAAAGAGACCGTCACATTCGAAAAAGACAAAACAAAGGTCATTGCCAAGACCATAATAATAGACGGCAATACCTGGGTCGTCACCGCCAATGCCGAACAAATCCCTAAAATAGCCGTGGCGATTGGGTTGGCCTGAACAATAGGCGTCATAAAAACTTTATATGATTTAGTACTACGTATCGACATCCTTATTGCTCCCTTAATGCTTTTGAAAATGGCTCATATTGACTCAAGGTCTTCTTCAAATGTTTCTCAATTCCCTTACTCGTAATGGTCGCCCCACTCATCCCATCAATATAATGATGATACTGATTGGGCTTAGCCTCATCTTTATAGGCACCTTTAGCAATCCAAATAGAGACAAAGTCTCCATCCTGATCCGTAATGCGCTTCCCTTTAAATTGATTCTGAAACCAAGGCTTCTCACACTCTGCCCCTAACCCAGGCGTCTCTGCATGCTGATACACCGTAAATCCAATCACATTATCACCACCACCATCTAAGGCAATATAACCATAAATCCAGCTCCATAACCCATAGGCTTTAAACGGCACCCCATATTTTTGAATTTCACCAGCCTCACGGACCAAATATAAAGGTAAGGTAAACACCTCGTCCGCTTGCGCTGACATCCGCCCATCTTTCGATAAATAAACCAATTCACATCGCGCTTGAAAGCGAGCCATAATCTCCTCACCTGTCAACACCTCAGACGCCTCTAACTCTCCTAACGCTTTTAAAATATTTTTCTGTTGATCCACTAACTTATTTTGATCTTGACGATCTTTCAAGCCCATAGCAGCCCCTGTCAATAACAAGGCACAAACCACGCACATCCCAAATGCAAACACAAAAGACTGTAAGGCTTTAGATGACATTAGGCACCCTTCTTTTTAAGCCGCGCTGATATACCACATGATCGATTAACGGTGCAAATACATTCATCAATAAAATAGCCAACATCCATCCTTCAGGATAAGCGGGATTAATCACCCGAATCAACATCCCCAAACACCCAATCAATATCCCATAAATAAATCGAGAACTATTAAGTGATGGCGAGGACACCGGGTCTGTAGCCATAAACACAATCGCAAAAGCAAAAGACCCCATACTCAACTGCCAAGAAAGAGGCAAATTCAAAAAAGGAATGGTCTGATCTGTGGCAAAAAACTGAAATAACGACACCGTTGCTACGGCCCCAATCACACATCCCAACATTGTCCGCCAACTTCCCACACCCGTCACTAACAAAATAAGTGCCCCTAACGCCACGCATAAAACCGACGTTTCTCCAATACTACCTGGCACCAAGCCAAGAACTAAATTCTGTAACGTATATCCTGCATCCTGAAGAGCCACCAATGCAGATTGCGGCGCCTGAGTAGCGGCTGCGATGGCCAATGCACTAGCACCAGAAAAGCCATCAACCAACTGATCCTTACTCACTAATAAAGACGTCCACACATCCCCACTCATATAAGACGGATAAGAAAAAAACAAAAACGCCCTTGCAGTTAAGGCTGGATTCAAGAAGTTACGTCCTGACCCCCCAAACACTTCTTTACCCACAATCACGCCAAAAGTAATTCCAACAGCAGCTTGCCATAACGGAATCGTAGACGGCAAGACCAAGGGATACAGCATCCCCGTCACTAAAAAGCCTTCATTAATTTCATGACCGCGAATAACCGCACTCAAAAATTCCCAAAACAAGCCCACTGAATAAGAAATAATGACCAAAGGCAATACTTCAATAAGTCCTGTCAACAACACCGGGACAAGATCCAAAGAACGGCCCGCCGCAAGATGGGCCTGATACCCTGTATTAAAAATCCCAAATAAAAGACAAGGAAGCAGCGATATAATTACAATGGTCATAAAACGCTTGGTATCCAATGCATCTCTAACATGCACCTTCGATTTGGTAACATCTTTAGGACTAAAGCAAAGAGAATAAAACCCTTCAAACAACGGATAATACTTGGCGTACTTACCTTCCTTAAGAAACTGTGGCTCTATAGACTCAAAAATACGATTTAAAAACTTCATTGCTCTAATGCCTCAAATAATGATTTTTTTGCAGTCTCAAAATCACTGCCTAACTCAATTTTAGAAGGACAGACATACGTACACAAACCACAATCCACACAATCCAATAGACCTTGCTGCACCGCCTCTTCCATTTCATTGGCATGCAAGCTCTTCATAATTAACTGAGGGTACAAGCCCACCGGACACATTTCCGGACAAGCAGAACAAGAAATACAAGCACGATGTCCACCATTGACCACTGTTGACATTGCATAAGCAGCTTTTTGCATCACGCCACCTAAATATGTCCGCGACACAGTCGATCGCTCAGCGCCCAATCGCATAAACGATAAAAAGGTTTGCTCCTGTCCTTCTTGCAAGACATTAAGCCCATACTCTCGAACAGATAACGCAGAGGCCTTATCCGCTTGTCGTCCAGTTAGAATACCCCCTAAAATAAAACGCGTCTTACCCTTAGTAAGAGAAAACCCAGATAACAAATGTTCAACAGAAACACCTTCCCGAGACTTCACATGACAAGGCGACTTAACCATAGGCCCACCTACCGTATAAATACGGTCAATAGGGTAGGTTCCTGTGCTTAAAAACTGACCCAAACGAATCACATCTTGCGCCCTAAGTCCCCAAGCAGAGTTGTCTTTCTGGTCGGTCTTATTGTGATAAATAAAGACACCAGGGTCATTGGCTGGATAAGCCCCTTCAATAATATGGGTCACCACCGAACTCACCTTTGGATATACGACTTGATTTTCATTCGAAACCCCTACAAACACCTGGCCTGTAGTCAATTTCTTAAGGGCCGTGACCCCTAATAAAAACGCTTCTGTCTGCCCATCAAAATAAACATCACTCTCGGGTAAGAAAGGATCATCTTGGTCCACTGTCACATAAATATTATGAGGAACCACCTCTTTTTTAGGCGCAACCTTAAACGGATAAACCATCAAGGAACTCCATAACCCACCTTGAATTAATCGATCCACCAAAGCCTCACGTTCCATAGCAACCAAAGCCGCGTCATCTAAAGTCTCATGTTGAACCACTGCTTCCTTCTTATCTCGTTCAATATCAACCCGCAAAATAACACGCCGCGGCCCATAAACAATCTCTTTAATCACCCCAGCTGCTGGCGAGACCCAAATGGCATCCGGATTACGTTTATCAAAAAATAAAGGGGTTCCAATCTGAACCTTCTCACCCTGTTTTTTTAATAACTTAGGTTTGATCAAGGACAAACTTTCTGGAGAAACCGAAATGACATCAGGATCGGCAAGTACATTAACTTGAGTACTAGGCTTTCCTGAAATAGGTAACTGATAGGTATTTTGAACGTTGAACTTCTTCATAATAAATCTTAAAAAAGTTTAGCGGATCTTTGAATTGAAGTAAAGCCCTTTTTCATCCGCCCCCTAAGCCCCACCCAACTGACCACAAGCCGCCAAAATATCTTGCCCTTTTCGCATCCGAACTGTCACCGACACACCTTTCTTACGAAGCTGCCCTTGCAACTGATACACCCGAGATGACGAAACCGGCTGATATGGAATTTCAGGATGAGGGTTCAAGTTAATTAAATTCACCTTAGCATCCAAGTATGTGGCCAAATTAATCAACCCCTTCATCTCTAACTCCGACTCGTTCACGCCCTTTAATAATGTATATTCAAGGGTTAACTTTCGATTATGCATCCCTTGATACTGATGCAAAACCAAGGCCATTTCAGCAATAGAAAACCGAGACTGAATCGGCATAATCTTACGCCGTATTAACGGATCTGTACTCCCCACTGAAAACGCCAAATTTAAATACACTTGCTCTTTAATTAATCGCTTAACTCCTGGCAAATACCCCACTGTAGACACCGTGATTTTCCGCTGTCCTATCCCAAAGCCTTTTTCAGAAGTGATCATCGCTAACGCAGGAATCAAAGCCTCATAATTTAAAAGAGGCTCCCCCATCCCCATAAAAATAAGTCTAGAAATAGGGTACCCCTCACTAAACGCAATCAATAGCTGTCCCAAAATCTCTGCCACACTTAGTTGCCGCTTAAACCCACGAACACCCGTTAAACAAAACTTACAATCCACCGGACACCCACTTTGGGAAGACACACACAAACTATAATACCGTGGGTCTTTTAGCACCACCATTTCGACCCGAGGGCCATCATGTAAATGCAAAATATATTTAATGGCCTTATCATCACTATCAGCCACTTTCTCCACTTTAGCAAAGGGATGAACATCAAACATCTCTGCAAGAAGTGCCCGGTTTTTTTTAGATATATTGGCCATCTTATCAAAAGACAAATGATGCTTCTGGCAAACCCAGTCCAAACACTGGTCACCCACATAAGCCGGAATCTCAGTTTGTTTGAGCCGTTCACGCAACTGTATCGCTGAATAATCTAATAATATACTCTTTTTACTCATTATCTTCCTCACTCCAGCCCCCTCTTAGTGACATAGTGTAGCTTGTTTTAGGAATATATAAAATAGCAAATCATCCCCTCACCCAAGACGACTATCATGCTTGACGAAAAAAACCGCTCATGTTAAACCTAAATAAATCTTCCATAAAAATAAATCTTAAAAAAGGGTCGTCATCAATGACAAAGTCCGCACCAAGTAACCTCGTAAAAGAAAAAATTAGCACGCTTCTTAGCGACCTATCACTTCCAGACTCCGAACTATTAAACGATTGCATTCATAGCATCATCAAAATGCAACAACATAATGTCGAAGAAAATGACCTAAAGTTACTCAGTACTGCCCTAGAGGAGTTCCGTGACATATTCAAACTTTTCCAACGCTACCGTGACGTCCGAAAAATCACCATATTTGGGTCTGCACGATGCAAGCCATCTCACCCTAACTATATTCTTGCCGAACAAACGGCCAAATCCCTAAGCAAAAAAGGCTATATGATTATCACCGGTGCCGGGCCAGGCATTATGGAAGCCGGTAATAAAGGTGCCTTACTCAACAAAAGCTTTGGCCTCAATATCCTTTTACCTTTTGAACAGCTGGCCAACCAATACATTGAAGGAAGCAGCAAGCTAATCTCATTCAAATATTTTTTTACCCGCAAACTAGCCTTTATCAGAGAATCTGACGGAACCGTTCTTTTCCCTGGCGGCTTTGGTACCCATGATGAAGGATTTGAGCTACTCACCCTCATTCAAACCGGTCGCTGTGCACCTCGACCCTTTATATTAATTAACCACCCAGACTCATCCTATTGGCAACATTGGAAAACTTATGTCCAAAACGAATTACTCGAAAAAGAGTATATCTCCAAAGACGACATGAGTATTTTTTCGATATGTGACTCTGTTGATGACGTCGAAAAAACCATCTCACAGTTCTATCATAACTACCACTCCATCCGCTACACTAGCCAATCCACCTTTCTAAGGCTCAACCACCCTCTTTCTGAGACTCATCTAAAGACAATTAACCAAGAATTCAAACATCTTATCACCCACGACAAATTCAGCTTTACCCCTGCAAACACCCCCGTTAAAGAAGACCCTTACTTCCCAGATAAACCAAAATTAATCTTTCAATTTAATCGCACTGATTATTCTGGCCTTTATCCACTCATCTACTATCTAAACTCTCTTTCTATTGAATAGACCCGACCAATCCCCATCATAATAATTGACATGCCAAGCATTTCAATTTAGCATAATAATAATACACTTAATGTAGTATTCGTACGTTTTTAATTCAGTATTAGCCGTTGTCTTTAAAGAACCAAACTAACAAAGAAGGTGAGCTATCCTATGATGACTTTATTTTTAAAAGGGGGCCCCATTATGTACCCCTTACTCCTGTGTTCCATTGTCGGTCTATTCATTTGCATCCAAAAGCTTCTCTACCTAAATCATCAATCCCAAAAGAATGATGCCTTTATCGAACAAATTAAAGAACGGCTCTTGCAATATGGAAAGTCATATACCTTAAAAGAACTCCGCTCTCATCGCAAAGTTCTTTTAAAGATATTAGCCCAAACCATCAAGCTCTCCCATTTACCCAAAGAAGACATTAAAGACGGAGTCAAGGAAGTCAGTTATATTGAACTCCCCAAGCTAGACCAACATATGTCCTTACTTTCTAGCATTATCACAACAGCTCCCATTTTAGGATTATTTGGTACCGTGCTAGGACTCGTCGATATTTTTAATGTTATTTCAGGCGGCCAAATTGGGGATATGACGGCCCTTTCCAGTGGCATCTCACAAGCCTTACTCACCACAGTAACTGGCATCGGAATCGCCATTCCATTAATTTTTATTCAACAACACATCAGTCAAAAAATAGAACGGCTCATTATGCAAACTGAACGCAGCATGTATGAAATGATCCATTTTTGCCAACAATCCAATATCCAAGCATAAAAAATGAGTGATTTTTACCAAAGGCCCAAACAAAAAGTCAAAATTGAGCTTACCCCATTAATCGATATTATTTTTATCTTATTGATTTTTTTTGCGGTCAGTAGCAGTATCATCCCTACCCAAAAAGGACTGAATTTACAACTGCCCATTGCCGAAACCAGCAGCAAAGAAAAACCTGACATTATCCTGGCAATTAACCAAGAAAAAACCTTGATTCTTAATCAGTTACCCACCCCCATTTCCGCGATCCCTCACTCGATCCAACGCCTTTTAGAAAAGGACCCCTCACTACAAATCATACTCAAGGCTGATATCCAAACCCCCTACCAACTTATCATCCAAGCACTAGATGCCATTCGATTAGGCGGCTGCTTTGACATTGTACTGGAAACTCAACCCGTTTTTAGCGCTTCTTAACTTCATGAAACCATCCAAGCAACACAACCACATCGCCTGGGGACTGTCTCTGGCCATTCACGCTGCCCTCTTTTTAATCCCCGCACCCCCAGCAGACCTCTCCACAAATCAAGACGTAATCAAACAAATGAATCGGATCCCAGTCAGTATAAAAGCCCCGCCACCAGTCCCGCCTAAAAAAGCCAGTGCCCGAAAACCTATCAAAAAAAAGAAACGACCTAAACAGGTCTCAAATAAGAAAATCATCAAGAAAGTAGCCCAAAAAGCCCCTCCCAAAATTACCAAACCTCAAGCACATCCTGACGACCAAACCCACCCAAAGCTTATTCACTTACCCCAGCCCGTCCCCCCTAAATCCGCCATTAACGAAGGGTGGAAGGGGCAAATCTCTGTCAAAGTGACCGTCAATGAAAACGGCCAAATTAGTCAGCATCAAATTATTCAATCCACTGGATACCCATTACTTGATGACGCGTATATCAGGCACCTCTTACAAAAAGCCAAATTTAAACCCAAACAAGAATACGGCATTAAAAAAAGTGATATTATCGTCCTAAACCATACATTCCAATGATAAAATTTCTTTCTCGAACATTCCTATTAAGCCTCCTATTATTAACCCACTCATTCCCCCTGAGTGCCCAACCTAGCACCATCCCTTCGAGCCAAACAAGCCCCCCTAATATACAAACCCAACAAATTCAAAACCAACTCATCAAAATCATTGTCAATGATATGCCCAATGACAAAGGCCGTTTTGCCATCGAAACCATCCAAGGAAACCCATCAACTACTAACGATGATCACCAAAGCCTCATCTATGGCAGACCCATCCCTTGGACCTCATATAGTACGCTTTTAATTGATGAACAACCCTTTGTTTTTGGTAACCCCTCAGAAAAACTCAAAAAACGATCCAAGCACCCCTTTAAATATCTGCCCATTACCCATCAAAGCAAACACTCTCAAGAAATCATTAGTCATGCGAACACCACCTCCATTAATATCAGTCAATCTTTATCCTTTTTTCAAAACCCCTTTACACGCCTAAAAGATGCGGTACTCATTAGCTACACCGTTACCAATACCGATCACATCCCCCATCAAGTCGGACTAAGAATCATGCTAGATACAATGCTTGGCAAAAATGATGGCTCCCCATTTCGAATCGGCGAACATGCCCATACCAATGAAATCACCTATTCCCAATCAGAGCTCCAAGACTATTGGCAAACGTTCGACCAACTCAGCTCGCCCAATATTATTGCCCAAGGACTCCTACATCTTCCCGAAAAAGGCATCCTCAAACCTGATGAACTAACCCTCTCAAATTGGGGGAGTCTCGTAGATGCCCCATGGGAATTCAAGTACAAAAAAGGACGCCCCTTTATCCGAACAGGCGAAAACGAAGCCGACACCGCCATTGCCTTGCGCTGGGACCCTCAAACGATCCTACCAAAAGAAACCCGCACTTTTAAAACCGTTTACGGACTAGGCGGGATCACATTACAAGCCGGTGAACTAAGTCTAGGGATAAGCGCACCTAGCGAAATCTCCGTCACTCATGACCCTTTTTTAATCATGGCCTACATTTCAAATACATCTCAATTGGATGCCCCCAATACCAAAGTAACCCTACAATTACCCGCAGGCATCCAAGTTCTATCCGGAAAACAAACACAAACCATTAAGTCACTCCCCAAAGGCCAAACGATCCAAGTCCCATTAATTGTGCAACCCAACTCAAAAACACGCGCCAAAACAACCCATATCAAGCTCATGGTCCAGTCCCAGCTTTTAGAAAACAATCAACTCAAAAGGCCCCTGTCTATCCTCCCCTCACAACCACTAGAAAGCCAACTCACGATTACCCCCATCTCTTCCACACATTATCAAGCAAACTTAATCTTAAAAAACCCCAGCCAATTTAACACCAAACCACTAACCGCCACCCTTAAGACGCCTCCCCCTCTTAAAATAGCCGCCTTTGATCTGGCCCAAAAAAATATTCAAGCCATTCCTGCCAATGGCCAAAAAGAACTCAACTGGGTCTTCTCAGCCACCAACAATCCAAGCACTTCCAAAAATATCCGCTGTGAAATCACCTCCCAAAAAACTCAAATACAAGCCGTCCACGCAACATTTCCTAGCCTCCCAAACACCCCCTATTTCGAAAGTCGCCGTCATCAAAAACCAATCAAAAAAGGAGATTTATTTTTCACCTCTATTTCTCTTAAAAACGCCTTTAAAACTACCTCACTAACAGGACATATCCAATATGACCCCACTCACCTAAAACTCACCCGAATAAGCCCTGAGCCTTGGCTTTACACCTCCAAACAAACACCACATATTATTACTCAGCCCGGCAGTATTAGCCTCCAGCAACTTTCCATCCCCAAATCAAGCGAATTATTACCCTTAATTAAGTGTCACTTTAAAGCATTAAAAGAAGGGCCTACCTATGTTAAAATAAGATCAAGTGATATCCCTGAACTGAGTCATCATATTATCGTTACTAAAGAAAAACCCAATTCCAGTCACTCAGGAGGCCCCTTATGAAATATGCCATTCTATTCAGCTGTCTTTTCATTAGCACATCTGTTTTCGCTAATACCATTAACGATATTTCCAAATCTAGCCCGGAATATAATGCCATTTCCCAAAGTATTAAAAGAGGCTATTTTAATTTACATAACAACCTACACTTCAACCCTCAAGCCCCTATTTCACGAAAAGAAATGGCCCTCATTTTACAAAAGCTTCATCAAAATCAAGCAAAAGCCCCCCACTTAAACACCAGTAATCTCCAAGAACTAAGTCATCTTTCTAAAACATATAAACACGAACTATCCGACGTCTTAAGTCAAGTCCACTCATTTAATCAATCACAAAAGATCCTCAATAACGATCAAACCACTCTCCAAAATGACTTTAGCCATTTAGAAAATTCATTAGCCTCTGAAATAGTCGCACTCAAAAAAGAGCGACAATGGCTTTGGATGGGTATCGGCGCATCACTACTCCTATCCATCGTCAGCAACTAATTGACAAGTTGATCAAAAATGATATCATTATCACTACTAAAAAAAAGAGGAGCAATATCATATGGCACAAAGTAGCATTTTAGAGTTTCAATGCAAAAAAATGATTATCTCACATTGGGACCAATATTTCTCTCCATTTCGATATCAATTTAAATCTATTTTAGTATCTAGCAAGGAAGAACTCATGGCTGAGGCCAACAAAATCTCTTGGCTAAAAACATCTCCGTTAGTTGTCAAACCCGATATGATGTTCGGAAAACGTGGTAAACACGGACTGGTTTATCTCAAAGACAAACAAGTAGGTGACGTCACTTTATCAAAGGCAGCAGAGTGGATTGAACACATATCCAAAGCCCCTGTCACACTAAACTCTGGCCAAAATGGCCATATTACCCGATTTATAGTCGAGCCATTCTTTCATCATCAAGAGTCCGATGAATATTACGTCTCCATCGAAACCAAAGACACAGATGATATCATCCATATCAGCCTTAACGGTGGGGTAGACATTGAAGAAAACTGGGACGCAGTCACTAGCATTAGTATTCCAGTGGACACAAACAATGACGACGCCTCAGATCTAATCAAAGAGACCCTTAAAAAAGCCGGAAAAGTCCCGCCTCACTTCTTACAATTCATCCAATATCTATATTTATTTTTCAAAGACATGCACTTCTCTTACATTGAATTCAACCCCATTATTATTCAAAAATACCAAGTAACCTTTCTAGATGCCGTTGCCAAACTTGACGATACTGCCAAATTTATTAATCTTGGCAAGTGGCAAAACCTAGAGTTTCAAGAATCCTTTGGAATGGCCCAAGTGAGCCCTGAAGAACGTAACATCAAACTACTAGACGAAGAGTCCGGAGCCAGCTTAAAACTAACCCTGCTTAACACCAGTGCCCCGGTATGGACATTAGTGGCCGGTGGTGGTGCTTCTGTCGTATATGCAGATACCATTGCCAGTATCTGGGGATATGACGCATTAGCCAATTATGGCGAATACTCTGGCAACCCGTCTACTGAAGAGACCTATATTTATACCAAAACCGTCTTGGACCTAATGACCAGAGAGAAAATCGAGCAAGACAAAGTCCTCCTCATTGGCGGCGCCATTGCCAACTTTACAGACGTGGCCAAAACATTCCAAGGAATCATCCAAGCCCTCACTGAATATAAAGACGCCTTACAATCTCATAAGGTCCGTATTTATGTGAGACGAGGCGGCCCTAACTATAAAGAAGGCCTCAATAATATCAAACAAACATGTGAACAACTCGGCCTACCCATCAAGGTATTTGGCCCAGAGAATCACATGACTGAAATTGTCGCGATGTCCAAAAAAGAAACGGCACAATAGGAGTTCATCATGAGTCACATATTATTTGAAAAAGAATGCCAAGCAATTTTCTTTAATAACAATAAAAAAGCCATCCAACGAATGTTAGATTATGACTATGTCTGTCAACGAAAAACCCCCTCTGTATCCGCCATTATCCACCCCACTGCAACCAATAGCTTCCAAAAGTTCTTCTTTGGAAAAACTGAGGTAATCATCCCCATCTATACCACCTTACAAGACGCCATCAAACACCATGAAAGCAGTCGTATCCTTATTAATTTCGCTTCATTTCGATCCGCATATAGCACCACCAAAGAGGCCTTACTAAGTAACCACTTCAGTACCATTTCAATCACCGCAGAAGGGATCCCTGAACGCTATACCCGAGAATTAAATTTAATCGCCAAAAAACGAAACATCACCTTAATTGGCCCTGCAACAGTAGGTGCCATTACCCCTGGCCATTTTAAAGTAGGAAACATTGGCGGATCATTAGAGTCCATCATTAATTCCAAATTAAACCTCCAAGGGGCCGCTGGGTTGGTAACCAAATCAGGAGGACTATTCAACGAACTGGCCAATATGATTGCCAATAATAGTAGCGGAATCGCTGAAGGCGTCGCCATTGGTGGGGACCGATTCCCAGGCAGCTCCTTTATCTCCCATGTCGAACGAATGGAAAAAAACCCTCAAATCAAATACATCGTTTTACTCGGTGAAGTAGGCGGCACTGATGAATATCAATTAATTGACGCTTATAAAGCCAAACGTATCACCAAGCCGATTATTGCATGGTGTATCGGAACCATTACTCAATATGTCAGCAGTGATATCCAATTTGGTCATGCCGGTGCAAATGCCAGCAACGAAAGTGAAACCGCTGACAGCAAAAACCAAGCCATGAGAGAAGCCGGGTTTAGAGTCCCTGCCTCCTTTAATCAACTTCCTGAAATGATCAAAGCCGTACATACCCGATTGGTGGCAGAAGGGGAAATCAAACCCATTGACCCGAGTACGGATATCAATGTCCCTACTGATTATAATACCGCCAAAAAACAAGGTGATATCCGAAAAGAAACCAATTTTATCTGTACCATTTCTGATGACCGTGGCGACGAAGCCGTCTATGCCGGCTTTCCTATCAGCGCAGTAGCAACCCCAGAAACTGGGTTTTCTATTGCCGATGTCATTACCTTATTATGGTTCAAAAAACGCTACCCCAAATGGGCGTCTAATTTCATTGAAACCATTATCAAAACCGTCGCCGACCATGGCCCTGCGGTCAGTGGCGCCATGAACGCGCGGGTCACCGCCCGTGCCGGAAAAGACCTCTTATCATGTCTGGCATCAGGTCTATTAACCATTGGCCCACGTTTTGGGGGTGCCATTGATGAAGCCGCTAAACAATTTAAAGCCGGTTATGCCGACCAACTAAGCCCTAGCGAATTCATTGAAAACGCAAAACGTAACAAACAGCTCATCTCAGGGATCGGACACCGAATCAAGTCAGTACGAAAACCAGACCTTCGAGTCAAGTCCCTAAAAGAATATGCCAAAAAATCATTTCCATCCACCGATCTATTAAACTACGCATTGGAAGTCGAAAAAATCACCTCTGCCAAAAAAGAGACCTTAATCTTAAATGTAGACGGATGCATTGGTGTACTCATGGTCGATCTATGGATGGGCATGGGCTATGAAAGCGAGCAAATTGATGATTTCATTTCCAGCGGTACGTTAAATGCCTTCTTTGCACTAGGAAGAAGCATTGGCTTTATTGGGCATATCCTTGATGAAAAACGGCTCAATATGCCCATGTATCGTCACCAATTTGACGATATCTTATATAGTGTCGAGAAAGCCCAATAAACGTGACCGATACCGGTATTTCTTTCCCTAAGAAAAGTCAAGAAACATTAGAAATCTTATCCTCCCAACAGCGTCTGGCCAACGGACTTTTGTTTTATGGCGAACCTGGCGCATTCCTCAAAGATGCGACTCACCGTTTTGTCTCCCTGTGGCAACAAAAGCACGAACCCGAACTCAAACAAATCGTCTTTGATGACCCCGATCGGGCCACTACCGATGTCATCCAGATCAATGAAGAAAAGAAAATCAAAATCGATCATATAAAAACCCTACAATCTGAGATTAAATACGGCCCTCATGAACGCTCCATGTTATTTGTAATTATTCATCGCTGTGACCAAATGACAACAGAAGCTGCCAATGCCTTTTTAAAGACATTGGAAGACCCACCCGATCAAACCTGCTTTATTTTATTTTCTTATGACCGACCCCGGCTCCTACGCACCATCTTATCCCGCTGCCAATCCTATTACTTCCCCAAAAGTACACTGCAACATGTCCAAGCATACGCAAAACACCACTTCAACAAAGACGCCGATCCATCACTGATCCCCAAACAGTACCCTCGACTCATTGCAGCCATACAAACACAAACACTCCCCAATACAAGTTATTTAACTTACCAAGAACTAAAAAATGCGTCCCCTGTCAAACAACTGGCCCATATTAATGAAATGAGTAGCAACAAAATCATGGCCAAAACCCATCTTTACAGCTGGATTGAAGAACTCCTCAATCAAACAACACCGCCCATCTCAATATTAACTCAACTCGTCGATACCCTTCGATATATCGATAGCAACACCAATACCAAACTCTTATTAGAGTCTGCTCTTATCAGCACCCCATAAGCCCCCCCCTATCCCTGCCTACTTTTTCCTGATATAATGCCTAGATTATACCAGTAAAATAGGGTATCCAACCCTAATCAATGCCTTAGCTAAGAATAAAGTCTTTTTAAAAAAAGTATTAGCATAGAATCAAAGTTGATTCCAAGGGCAAAATAAAGGTATAATACATTAATATTAAGGAGTAATATTTATGGCAAAACAAGAGAAACGGCCAGGTGAAAGTATTGACTCTATGCTCCGAAAGTTCAAACGAAAAGTAAAAAATGAAGGAACCCTTCAAGAACTACGGAGCCGTGAGCACTTTGAAAAACCATCTGAAACCAAAAAACGTCGTGCCAAAGCAGCACGTCGACGGACAGAAATCCAGCAACAAGCGGACGAGCTATATTAACGCATAGGACACGTTTCCTATAATGAAGAGCACCCTCAACACCCTCATATATCGACATACCAGCATCCTAGATCGATATTTCTTTCGGGAGTTTTGGGGGCCCTTCTTCTTGTCTGTAGGTGGATTTGCCCTCATCGGAATTGTAGATATCCTGTTCTACTTAGTAGAGCTGGTGGTCATTTCGGGGATCTCCATTAGTGTGATACTTAAATTACTCATCTATAAACTGCCGGCCATTATGGTCCTGTTTTTCCCCATGTCCGTCCTATTTTCGATTATGCTCTTATTAGTTCGAATGGCAAAAGACAATGAACTGACCATTCTGCGTTGTTCAGGCGTTCATACGTTTCGAATTTTAGTCCCCTTATTACTAGCCACTATTGGCACTACATTACTCTCCTATATCACCAACGAAAAAGTCGTCCCTTGGACCAATGAAGAGTCCGATAAAATTATTCGTCGTGAAATCAAACGAAAACCACCCCCTGATATTGTAGAAAACGTGGTCTTTAAAGACCCCATGGGCCGATATTTTTATATCAAAGAAATCAATGCTAAAACATCCTTAATGAAAACAATATTTGTCTTTGAAGAAACCGCCCAATTCCCACGGTTTATGACCGCAAAAAAAGCAAAATGGAACCAAATGAAATGGCAACTATTAGATGGGTATATCATAGAGTTTGACCAGAACGGGCAACTTGATTTTTCAGACCACTTCAAAGAACTTACAATTCATGTCGACCAAAATATTAAGACATTTTATAGCAAACAAAAAACAGCCAAAGAAATGGACTCTAAAGAACTTAAAACCAAAATCAGCCAATTGGATAAAGGCGGCGTGAGTACCCGCGCCCTCAAAGTGGAATATCACTTAAAACGAAGCATACCCACCGCCTGCCTCATCTTTGGCCTTATCGGCATTGCCTATTGCCTCAGCTTTGTTCGCTCAGGTAAAGACTGGTGGGGCGTTATTATCTCCATTTGTACCGCTGTTTTATCTGTCGGCTTCTACTTTTTTATTGTGGCTTTATTTCGAGCCCTTGGAAAAGACGGGACCTTAACCCCCTTCTTATCCGCATGGACACCTAACCTCATCTACGGCAGTATTGCCAGTAGTGCCATTTATTACCAATGCAAATACAAATAACCCCTCTCAAAAGCAATAAAGACTTCCAAGTGGCCTGCCATTGCCTAAGCCAAAACCAATACCGAGACGGATTCAACCGATTCAAGCAACTCATCAGTAGTACCCCCGAATATTTACCCAGCATCTTAACCTATATCTACAAAAAAATAAATCGACACTACAGCGATATCCCCCTTCGCGTCTGCCTAAGTGATCTATATATATTTACATCCAAATACAACGATGCGGTTGAAGAACTAGAAGATATTATTGAACTAGATCCCCACTTCTCTCAAGCCTATCACCTACTTGCCAAAATCTATCACCAACAGCAATGCCAAGATAAAATCAAAGCCATTTTTGAAACCGCCTTTGAACAGCAAATTTATGACACTGCCATTTTGGACATCTTACCCAAAATCTATTTGGAGAGCAAAGACATTGAAAAGAGCATCGTTATTTATAATAAACTCATCGAAAATGACCCTCAACACTATCAAAATTATCAGCTCTTGGCCGAACTATATAAACGCAACAAACAATATCTTCAAGCCATTCGCACCTACTTAAACGCCCTCCCCATTTCACCAAATAGCTTAACGAATATTATTACGTTTGTAGAAGACATTCTGAGAAATTGCCCCTCCAATTACGAGATCCATCAACAGCTCATCTCTCTTTATTTTCAAGCATGTGAGCCCCAAAAAGCTGTCAAACAAGTCAAATTACTTTGCGATAAAGATAGTAGCTTTGTTCCTGAATCCATTCGATTATTAAAAGAGGCATTAAACACCTTCCCACATAACCAGCCCCTATTATTTACCTTGGCCTTATTCTCCTACCAAAGCAAACAATTCACCCAAAGCATCAGCTACCTCAACCAACTATTTGATCATCTGAACCGCTTTGATGACGACTGTCAACAGCTCCTCAAACAGGTCATGGACGCCGAACCTAAACAACATTTAGGTCTTTCCTTACAAATTAAAGTTGCCTTAAAAGCTGGCGATCTAAACACAACCTTCACATGTATTGACACCCTATTAAGTCTTAACGAACCCCTTGAAGAACCCCTACTCGAACAAATCAAACAAATCCCAGATAAACATCCCGAAAAAAGCACCCACTGCCAGTTCTTTTTGGCCCATCATGAATATAATAAAAACGAACATTTAGCCTGTATTCAGATATGCCAACGGCTCTTAAATTCTGAAAAAGACCTGGACGCTAGGATCTTATTAATCAAAACCCATCAACGACAATCCGATACCGGCTCTGCCTTGATCGCCTTACAAGATGCCATTAGCACCTACCCTAGTCACTGGCCACTGCATCAGCTACTCAAACAAAATAAATTAAAACAAATTAATGACACCTTAGACCATCATCTCAACCCAACCAGTAGCCCCCCAATATCACCACTCATTATTGGATTACTCCACTTACGTAAAGGTGATATGTATGCCGCCATCGAACAATTTCAACATATCGAACCTAGCGACAATATCCATCAGCAAGCCCAGCTATTGGTGAGCCGCTGCTTTATTGAACTAGGCCGATTTGATCTAGTGAGTACCCAACTCAATCGGATACTCCCTCATATTGCCAAAAACCACCCCTTATATGACCTCTGTCAGCACTATCATTACGCCAATCTATTCTTCCATGGCGCCCATGAAGACATGCAATTACAATTATCCAAATTACCTGAAAAATCAGCGCCATTGAACCGAACCCTGTCAGTTATCAATACCCATTGCCAATTAAACTCCCCTCTAAGGACCCTCTCTGCCATACAAACCCCAGATAGCACCCAACTAATCCCCATCGCTTGCATGTACAAAGACCCCGTTTCAACAGAAACAGATCAGCAAAACATCATCAGTCTTGCCGACCCGCATAACAATAAAGGCATCTTACAACTATTCGCCCAAGAATATGAACTTGCCCAAGAAGAATTCCAAATCGCTGCTCAACTCAACCCTAACATCGCCAATATTATTAATAACCAAGGGATCTTATCCCTACTTAAAGGAAATATCAGTACCGCTAAACAAGAACTAGAAAACGCCCATGAACTGGCCCCCACAAGCATCAATATCCAACTCAACCTGGCCCTCATTAATACCCAACTCGGCCAATACGATACCGCCATCAAACAATTACAGAAAATCTTAGAAACCCAGCCCCATCATCACTTGGCCTACCTACAACTGGGTGATTTATATGCCCAAAAAGAACAGCCAAAGTTAGCCGGCATCTATTGGATGAAAGCCAGTGAGAACCCGTGCTTTAATCTATTTATCCACCGTCGGATCCATTACTTAGATCCTGAGTCTTATCATCCCCAAAGCTGGACCTCAACACCTAAAGACGATATCAAACAATTATTCAAATGAAAAAGTGGGGCCTACTAATTGGATTTCTCTTCTACGCAAGTCACCTGCTAGCGAACATGGTCATTCTAAATGCCCATGAAGTCCTATACAACGAAGATACACGAACCTTATCCGCCTTCAAAAATGTCCGACTCAAATTCAAAGACATTGCCCTGAGTAGCCGTGAAATGCATCTAAATGTCGACCAAAGCACCGTCTGGAGCCAAGAACCCATCTCATTCTCTCGAGGGGATGACCAATTCGATAGCAGTAGCCTCTTATTAGACCTTGAAAAAGAAAGTGCGACCATTTCAGATATCAATATCACCATCGAGCCTCCCGAAAAAAAAGGAAAGCTCTATCTATCAGCCAAAGAGATCACCGACTATAGTACCCATAAAACAGGAAAGTGGGGAAAGGTAAGTAGCTGTGAGTTAGACCACCCTCACCATTATATCTGGGCCTACCGATTCAAATACGTCCCTGATAAAAAAATTGATCTACTTGGCGGGTTCATGCTCAATGAGTGGACTTTTTTCCCCTTCAACCTCTTGCCCCCGGTCCCCTTACTAGAACTATACCCCATCCCCTATTACTCCTATAAGCTTGGAAAACGTAAAGTCGTTTGGAATTTTCCAAAAATAGGGAAAAAAAGCCAACCAGGTTGGGGATACTTTGTCCAAAATACCATCGATTACAAATACGAAAACAAAAAAGACTCCAGCCTCTTGTTGGATTGGTTTGAAGCCAAAGACAATCGAAAAGGCAGCTTAGGCTTTGGCGTGAACCATCATTACCGACTCCCCAAAAATGAAGGCAATATCTATGCCTATTCGTTTAATTTTGAAAATGAGAATATCCCCCTCCATAACCGAAAATTTGCATTGGAAAACACCTTCCATTTCAACGATTGGACCCGATTAAAGGCCCGGTACCACCATGTGGACCTGGACGCCAAGATCAACCAAAACGGTCAAGAAAAATCCGAACAAAAGACCCTCCAATATACCTATGACAACTTAGGCAACTATTTGAATACCCAAGTTTCAGAATCCCAAAACTTACTCCAAAACCGACTGAATACCCAAGTTCAACTCTCCCGACACTTCAACCAACAAAACCCAATCCATTTCACATATACTAAAAACGAAAACAGTAATACCCGAACAGTCCAGTCATCGAGTAAGCTGTCCCGAAAATTCGGTTCGAACACATCCGTAAGCAACCAATTAACCTACCATGAGCAAGACCAGCTCCTGGACAGTGAAAGTGCGAATACCAAACTCAAGTCCACCAGTACCATCACCCAAAAATTCACCCCTAACTTCAGTGTCAAACTCCTATTCGAGCAGCTCATCGACCTAGACGAAGAACGGGTCACCTCCGATACCACCAACAAAGAAAACGATTTCTTATATAAATTACCAGAAATTTCGTTTAATTTAAGTCACCATTTATGGGGCTTTAACCTGAGCCAGAGTACGATTTTTGGTCGTTACCAAGAAAAGCGCTACCATTCTGAACGAAAAGAAGTCATCGCATTCCCCAATACCGAGTTCTTTAACCTGGCCCCTAACGTCTTTCACTTGACCCAATCCCTGAGCCGTTCTTTTGATAAGTTACCCCTAAACAGCCAGGTAAGCAGCTCCCTTTCTTTCGACCAATATGTCTTTAAGAACCCGGGCTATGCCCTAGGTTCCGGTGACCAAGCCAATTCATTATCTTTTTCATTACGACACAATTTCAGTCTCCTAAAAAGATGGATAACATTAGAATCCAGTTATACCAGCAAATACGCCCCCAAAGAAAACAATTCACCGTTCTATCGGCTATCAAAGGCCAGTAACCAACAAGAAAATAAGCTCCGAGAAGACCTTGTCCTGAACATCACCAAAAAGGCAGGTCGCTTCTTTCCTTATATCAAATTCAATTGGAAAAATGGGAGCAGCTTCGATTGGCTCAAAGAAGAACAGTTCCGTTGGGGTCAACTCAACTCAGTACTCAAATTAGACATCACCAAAAAACTATCCATGCAATTTTCATCCCAAAAGAAACTAAACCCTAATCCCAACGACACAGCCATTTATACCCCTCTCAAAACCAATATCAAACTCAAAAACCTAGATATTTATAAGTTCCCGATCCTACACAGGCTCAATATCAGCCAACAGTCGTCCATCGACCTGAACCAATGGCTGGGTGTCACGGACCCTAACAAGACTGAATTTAAGATCCTAAGTTCCACCTTGAGTATCAACTTCAAAGTCGGGACCCAAAAAGACTATGAATGGTACATCAAAGGCAACTACAAATACCGGACCCAAAACCAAAGGGCCGAGTTCGATCAGACCCGATACGAGATGCAGACCTTCCAGATCATCAAAAAAGAACATAGACGAGAGGCCAGTTTTGGGTATAATAAAATGAACGATGAATTGATAATCAAATACACATTTCATGCCTTTCCAGGTGACCCTATCGAAATCAGAAAGACCAAAGATATTTGGGAACTGGAAGGCCGATTCAAACAACAAGCCCAGGAGCGACTATGACACAGACACTCAAATTTGCCATGATCATATTCACTTGCTTACTCGTCAGCTGTGCGAACCGGGTCTCAGACCAATACCTGATCCATTACCTACAAATCAAGATCACCTTTAATGGTTCTCTAACTAGCAACGCCCAACAGGCCAGCAACTATATTTTGGTCCTCTCCGACCAAGCGGATATTAACGTCCCTGAAGTGAACGAATATTTATTCACCCCTGGCAAAGCTTACGACGAATTCTCACTGACCTTACAAGCCAAGACCGAGACCCCACTAAGCACCTACTATAACGACTACTTTCAGTCCTGGGCCGGCTACATCTACCTCAGCAAAAACACCGTCGAATATATCCACCATGCGCCCAAGTTCCCCGCCACCGCCGATACAAACACCCATCACCAATTCCTACCCTCACTCTCCTTTGACCCAGTCACGTATCAAATCAGCAACAAGACCCTGACCTTAACAATAGACAGCTCCCAACTCAATATCGATCAAGACGAGACCGTATATCTAAAACTCTTAAGTGTCAGGCGCGATAATATCAACCAATCAGAAAGTGGGATCCTAATCAAACGGACCGAAGAGAGCATCAGTATCAAAAACCGCTTACACGAAAGTATCGAAGGCAGCGATTTTTCAGTGGATAATATTAACGGTTACGAGGATTTTATTTCATGGGATATTCAAATTATTTAGCGATCTTATCAGGGCTATTACTTAGCCTCTGTTTTCCCAAGGCCAATTTATATTGGCTGGCCCATATCGCCTTAATCCCCCTGATTATCGGGTTACTCAAGATCCGAAAGCAGCCCATGAAACGCTACCAAAAAGCCCTTCGCTACATGCGTATTTGTGGCCTGTTCGGGCTAACCTTAATGCTCATCGGCCAATCTTGGATGCTAGAACTACATTCATGGTCCAGCTGGGCAAGCATCTCTAGCTTATGGCTAATCTATTGCCTGTACCTCAGTCTCTTTTATGCCCTGATCGGCCTTTTGTTCGGACTTTGTAACGGACAGCTATTGGCCCTACCCGCATGTTGGTTCCTAGGCGAATGGCTCAAGATCATCGCCCCCTTCGGCAACCCTGGCATGAGCTTGGGCTATTCCCAAGCCTATCAACTCCCCATCCTACAATGGTCCCAGTATATTGGGGTCCTGGGCATCAGCGCCTGGCTCTTGGTCACCAATATCAGTCTCTTGTACCTGATCCAGCTCCTACCCAGAGTCTATCGCCCCTTACAACGCCCCCTACCCAAACAGCATTTCAACCCTTCAGTTCCACTACGCATCCTGGCCTTAAGCCTGCTCATCGTCCCCTATCTACTGGGCCAATATTGGCTCCGTCATCCCAACAATCCCCCCGATAGCCAAGCCGTTAGTATCATTCAAGGCAACCATACCCAAATCCATAAGCTCACACCTGAAAAATGGCCCATGATCCGTGAATCATTCATCACACTTGCCATCCAGACCCTACAAAAAAAGCCCAATCAATGGCTCATCTTCCCAGAGACCATTACCCCCAGCTTCAATTTAGAACAACCACACTTCATCCAAAAACTGGTCAGTATCGCCCAGACATTTAATGCCGAAATCATCTTCGGGACCCCCATCCGGGAACGCGGTGCCCACTATAACAGTATTGTAAAAATCTCCAAAGACGGGCTAGCCAAAGACCCGTACCATAAAATTAAGTTAATGCCATTCGGCGAATATTGGCCCGCCAAGGGCCTATTCAAGGCCCTCAATCTAGATAATTTCATCCCCCACTCTGAGTTCAGTCACGGGGAACCCAAACAACTATTTCACGTCAATAATATCCCACTCGGTGCCGCAATTTGTCTAGAGGCCGTCTTCCCACAATACCTTCACCGGGCGGTACGAAACGGTGCCAAGGCCAATATTATTTTAGTAAATAATGCCTGGTTCAATGACTCCGCCGCGGCCGAGTACCTCTTACAAATGAGTATTTTCAGGGCAGTCGAGTCCCAACGCAGCAGTATCCAAAGCGCGAATACCGGCATCTCAGCCATCATCGACCCTCAAGGCCGACTCCAAGAGAAAAGTCAGCTCAATAAAGTCGCCGTCCTCAGTGCAACGATCCCACTGAAAAATCAAATCACACCCTATACCCAGGTCGGTAACCTGCCCTTACTACTAACCAGCATACTCATCTTACTAATAATAGCTGTCCAACAGTTTCGGTACTGGCGATCCCAACAACAAACTTAAAAGAAATCCTCTTCCGCGTCTTGTTCAGCCTCTTCGGGGTCCTGATAAGCAATCTTTTCAAACAATCGATCAAAAACCCGGTCCGATAAGGGGATGCGTTCCACGTTCCGAGCCAAGACCTCGTCCCGATAGGATTCAGGTAAGGCATCCATGATCTCGTCTCGTTCCGACTCCTCAAGCCGCATCAAAAAGAAAGCCGAGATTTGGACCTGTTGATCTGCCAATAAGGTCGCAATCTGCTCAGAAGAACGTTTAACCTTACTCGGCTCAGACGACACCTCCTCGTCACTTGTATCCTGAGCCTCTTCAGTCGATTCCAACTCAGATGAGCCAGGCTCATCACTCATAGCGTGTTCATCTGAAATGGCCGTCACCGCCTCATCCAAGGCCCCTTGATCCTCGTCACTATCCGACTCCAGTAACTCCGGCCCAGCTAACTCACTTAACTCAGAACCTGACTCAACAGAGGCACTTTGAGCACGTCGTGACTCAGCTTCAGATATAACCTCACTCAAAAACACCTGTCGTTGCTGATCATCTAAAACCGGTGCATTTTCAATGGCACTGGTCAAAATATCGGCACTACTCGGCTCAAGCAAGGCCAGAACTTGATCAGCGTTATCCCCTAACTGGGCCAATAAAATCAATGCTTTTTCTTTTCCGGTATAACTCATGTCACTGCTTCCAATTCCAAACTCTCCTCTGGGGTTACGTCCCCATTTTGGGTCTCCTCACTCAGCCATTCGTTCATCAACTCTGCCAATACAGGGGCCTCATTTTGGGCCATCTCAAGTAACTGAGTATTCAACTCAGCCACACCTTGTTCAGTGGGCAACTCCGTGTCAACGGGCGTCTCTTTCGCAAACATATCATCCACCTGGTTCGGAACCACTTCAGATCGCTGACGCCATTTCCGGTACCCAAAACGACCCGCCACTACCAAGCCAGCCACCAGAACCAATCCCATCACAGTCTTCAAAAAAGAAACCACTTTCGATTTCTGGCGCAAGGCGTCAATCTCAGCCAACTCTTCAGGCGTAAACAAAGAAAAATCAGCCCGGGTCAAGTTAATACTATCCCGGCCCTTCACATAGTTCACAGCCCCCGCCACTGAACGAAAAATCTTGTCTTTAACCTCATCATCTAAAAAGACCTCGTCACTGATACTATCCACCACCACATTCACCAAAAGGCGCCGAATCTCCACGCCCTGATCACCATCAACCCCACCAATATCCGAGGTCACCGAGACCCGATACAAGCCAATAGGCAAAATACCGACCATCTGTTTCATGGCCCGTTCCGCCAAATTCTTTTCAAATAATTCTTTAATTTCGAACCAGCTCTTGATCTGTTCCACGTCCGGGACAATGGGCCGACCCACAGGCAACAAATCCGCCTCATCATCTATCCCATCCACATTATCTGAACCCAAGTCACCAATCGAGTCAGTGTCAAGATCCAAAACATCTTGAGGCTCGTCCGGGACACTAGCCATCTTCTCCACTTCCGGCAAGGAGTCACTCATATCCAAAAGTTTACCGGCCGCAATCCGTTCAAAGATCCCTTCCGATAAAACAATCCCTCTCGTATCAATCACCGAGACATTTTCAGGTTGCAAGTTCTCCACAGCATTGGCCACCAACTGAATAATCCCAAAGACCACCGGGTCATCAATGGAGCGGTCCCGAACCTTTCGGATCAAAATCGAGGCAGTCACAGGCGGCTGAGAGACTGCAAAGAGCCGCTGTTCAGGCAAAACGATCTGGACCTTGGCATCTTCAATCATTTCAAATTGAATAATGGCCTTTTCCAATTCACCCGACAAGGCCCGTAAGTACCGGATCCGTTTATCAAATTCAGTCACCCCTAAGGTCTGAGCGTCATCTAAAATTTCATAGCCTTTTTTGCCACCCGCCGGTAACCCCTGGATCGCCAAAATATTCTGTGCCTCACTCACCCGATTCTCATCCACAGACACCGAATAGTTTTTTCCAGTCTGTTTGGTCGTAAACGGGATCCCCGAAAAGGTCAACTGCTTGACCACCTGAGCGGACTGGTCACCCGTCAATGTAGAAAACATCATCACATACTTAATTTTCTTCTTTTTCTTCTTCTTTTTCTTTTTCCGTTCTCGTTCATTCTCTCGATCAATATCAGCACGAGAGGTCGCCACCTGATTGCCATCAACTTGAGTAATAAAGGTCCCCGGATCCACCTTTTTTTCGGCCGACGAAACATCTGAGGATCCCAATAATCGGGCCCCTAAAATAAAAACACCCAAGAGCACCACCCCAGCTGCGATACCCCCAACAAGGACAATCGGTCGCCCTTTCCCCAAGGCACGAACACGGTCCATTAAAGAGCCCTGACTCGCCCCGGAAGCAGCGGACAGCTCAGCCTCATCGAGAAGTGCGTCTTCCTCTTCATCACCTAGGTCATCTAAAATATCGTCTTCTAATTCTTCTTCAGCCATATCAGGTCATCCTCAATCTAGGGGTTAAATTTGCATATTAATAATTTCTTTTAAGGTCGTGGTCGCGGTAGTAATCACCGTGGTAGCAAAGGTAATAGACAAGTTCAATTTCGTCGTGGCAATCGATACATCATCAATAGAGGCCTTACCATCGATATACTCATCAGTCAGGTCATTAACCCGCTGTTCCATATCACTGATCCCTTGCAAAGCGTCCACGGCTTTATCCAAAAAGAGCTGGAAAGGGGTCACCGCCAATCGACTGGCATCCAAGTCCACGTCCATGACTGTGGTAGGCTCAATGAGTTGGGACTGTTCTTGCTGTTGGTCTTCCCGCCGACCCACTTCGATCTGATCGATCTCATCTTGGGTGACCTGAGCCACCAAATGATTATTCTCCAAAGGCGGGGCCAGGCCCAAATTGGCCAAAGGCGGGGCTGTTTTATCCACCGACGCGGTCAATGCCTCATCCAAGAACCCTTGAAACGCGATATCCGAAACGGTCCCTGACGGGGCCATCTGTTTGGCAATTTGCTGCAATTGCTGACGTCGTACTGGATCAATAGCCATGAACACATACCCTTTCAAATCAAACGCCAAAAGAATTGACTCGACGAAATCTACTTATATTATATCATTTTTTAGAACGATATTAAATGAAATTTACACCACAAAGGCAATGAAGATTTTGAATCTATGGATATTGACTACCTCTAACCACACGACACTTAGAACTCATTCAACATCTGTTCCAATAAAAACAACTTAACACCACTCTCTAGCACTCATCTTCTCAATAAATATATTATGCCTATCCGCTACTTCATTAACTCCGTGGCGGTCTGGTACATCTGCTTGGTCAACTTAAAGGCATTAGAGTTCACCTCAAACATAACCTCCGTATACTTCAAATTAACCATCTCACTCGGCATATCCACATTCGGTAAATAAAAGTACCCGTTCTCATCCGACTGAGGTGCCGCCGGGTCAAAGTACCGTGCAAAAGGGTCCGTACTACGGCCAATATCCGAAACCCTAACCCCATCTCCGGTCGCCTCAAAAGTAACGTACTTCTTCTGGTAGGGCAGGCCTGTCTCTTCATCTTTAAGGGTCATCAAGTTCGCCAAATTCTCAGCAATGGTCGTCATTTTAACCCGCTGGGTAATAATACCAGAAGTATTAACCTTAAAGGCATGATCTAAGGTCGTCGCCATTATCAACGACGGAAAGAGCCCTATAAGGGCCAGAAAAAACCCCTTATTTTTTACCAAAGCTGACCACCTGTCGATAATTATCGACTTTCTTACGATACATGGCATAAAAAGCCGCCTGACGACGACTGTTTCGGGCCATTTTAGTGGTCAAATGTTCAATAACCACCTGATTAAAATGATACGAATCGTCCGGGACCATCCCCGCCAACTCTAACTGGTCTTCTCGAGACAAAATCGGGACAAAACCCTGGGTCGCCGCATTCGATAAATTGTAACTGTACATGGCATGAATTTTACTCGACTCCACAATGGCATCTTCCAAACGCTCGTCCGATTCCGAATACAAAAAATCATCCAGCCAGTCACGACTCTGTTGCGCCGATACACTACCCACCCAAATCAATAGCAATACCAACCCCATAAATCCCCGTGTCATAACAGCCCCTTCGTTTCTAATCGCCGTTTCAACTTCTCTAAAACCCGGTTATGGATCCGACAGACCTTACTCTTCGAATACTTTAACAAGTCCGATACTTCGTTCTGCTTCTTACCCTGCTTGTACATCAAATCCACAATCTCCTGCTCGTCCTCATCTAAATCCGAGACCTCCGACCATAACCCTTCATAGTTTTGGTCCACATGCCGGCTCTCAGGGTCACTTTGCCGCTCCTTCTCTTGGACAACCCGTAACGTCTCAGAGGTTAACATATACACCAAGGCCGAGTTTTTAAGTAATCGGTCCCGCGTCTTACTCGCAGACTCGTTATTGGGTTCATTGGACTCCGCTTCAGCATAATCCACGATCCGCTCTCGGACCTCTTGTCGAAAACTACGGACATCAGAAGGGCTCTTATAGTGCCATTCCCGCCGAATCCGATCCAAAATCTCACCTCGGATCCGATAAAAGGCATAGGTCTTAAATGTAGACCCCTGGTCCCCTTTAAAGCGTTTCTTGGCCTTAATCAAGCCCTCAATCCCCCAGCTAACCAAATCTGAAAATTCAACCCCAGACGGGACCCGATACTGGGAGATAACCCGAGACGATATCGAATCGATAATCGACTGATGCTCTTGAATAAAAGATTCAGAAATACCCAGGTCCTCTTTCTCTTTAAAAGCCTCTTGGCTCCTAAGCTGCCCAACATCCACTGTCTCTTTCGAAATTCCGTTATCCAGACCCTGACTCCTCTATCCATTTCTCCCCCCTTCTTTTTCTATTATATCACTCTAATCCCAAAATAGCGTTCAACCCTAATACATCTTGCTTGGCCAACTTTCGGGCCATTTCTTTGGCAAAAAAATCATTTACAAAAGACATCGTGCCCGCACTGGAACTAATAATGCTCTCATCACCCACATCTCCTAGAGAAATAGCCGAATTCTGGAACATATTCTTAGTAAAAATCGTTTGAAGAAAGTAGACCTGAAGCTCTTCCGATAACTTCTTTCGGTCTTGACGTGACATCTGACTACCTTGCATGTCCCGATAGTCCATCAAAGGCATATAATCAATTTGGGCCGTTACTGGCATCGCCAAAAACATCCCTATCAAAACACCCCATAATCGTGTCATCACATCACCTCAATTTTGCCCACCAACGCGCCAGACTCTTTCAACGCTTCAATAATAGAAATCAAGTCTTTTGGGCTTGCCCCAATCTCATTTAAAGCGTTCACCAAACTAGACAAAGACGCCGTCGGATTCAAATAAATTAACTGATTCTCACCCTCCGAAACTTCAATAGGGGGCGGTGCCGTCCCTTCCCCTCCAAAGGCCGCTGCCCCTTGCTGCTCAGAGATCCTTATCGAAATACCGCCATGGGTCAAGGCCACTGGAAATAATCGGACCTTCTCCCCAATCACCACCGTTCCAGTCCTTGCATTAACAATAATCTTAGATGAAGAGTCCGGGACCACCAACACATCTTCTAGCTCGGCGATTGTGGCAATCAAATCCGAGGAATCCAAATCCGACAATGGGACCTTAATCGTGTTCGCATCAATGGCCTTCGCACCTCGAAACCCTATCTCCTGGATCGCTACTGTCGCCCGAGAGACCGTAATAAAATTCGAGTCATTCAATACAATCGTTATATTATGTTGATCGACAAAGGTCACCGGAACTTCCGCTTCCACAATGGCCCCGTCCGGCAAGGTCCCTACCGTGGTCAAATTCCGCCTCAATTCCGCCGCTCCCGACTGCTCATTCACCCCAGATACCGACAATGACCCTTGGGCCACTGCATAAGTCACCAAATCAGGGCCCTGCAAAGGGGTCAATAACAAGGTCCCGCCATTCAAACTCCGACTATCTCCCAACGCCGAAACATTCACCGGGATCCGCTGCCCTTTTTTCGTAAAAGGAGGCAAAGACGCCGTGACCATCACCGCCGCCACATTCCGAGAGTTAAAGTTTGCGCCCCCCGTCGAAACCCCCATCTTCCCCAATAGATTCCGTAACGCCAAATGAGTAAAGCCCGTGGATCGAGAATCTCCCGTATTTCGAAGCCCCACTACTAAACCAAATCCCATTAACTGGTTCTCTCGAACCTCAATAATTTTACCAATATCTTTGAGTCGTACTTGGTGCCGCTCCGAAGAAATCTCTTGCAAGGATACCTGCGCTTGAATAGGGGCAACACTCAGTGTCATCACCGCCATTATCATCCCTATTACACGTATTAGTCGAGTTAACATTTCTTACACCCTATCATCTTAATCCTCACTAGAACAACCAATTAAACATTTTGGTCACCAGTCCCGGGGTCTGCTTCGCTGCCACCACCCCTGCACCATTAACCGAGACCACCGCTTTGGCGATCTGATACGAATACACACTATTTTGGGCAGAAATATCCGCCAATCGAATAATCCCAGATACCCGAACCGTCTCTACTTCATTATTAACTTTTACTTTGTGATCTCCCATCACATATAAGTTCCCATTCGGATAAATCTCAGTCACTTGTGCCGTAAGCACCGCTTTCACATTACTTCGCCGTGACGTCTGACCCGCCCCTTGATACTGGTCATTACCGCCCAACTGAAAATCAAAGGTCTTACGAATGGTCTCATTACCTAATAAATTGGCCACCTGATCCCAACTACTCAATAATGTTGAGCCTAAAGACGAGTCTTTATTGGTCCGAGTCGTCGCCTCTTGCACCGCTGCTGTGGATTCTGAAATATAAACAGTAATATTATCTCCTATTTGGATCTGACGCTTTGAGACGCCATAAAAAGGCCCCTGAGAATAATCCCATAAGGAATCCGATATGGCCGGGCCCATCAGGGCCATCATCCAAATACTAATCCAAAAAAGTAACGAAAACTGTTTGATCATCCATCACCCTTCCTTGTAACTCTTTTTGGGACAATAAGGCCTTTACCCGAATCAAGTCACCCTGATTCCCGTCTTCTAACGCCACCGCTTTGGCCTTCACTTCGACCCCTCCTGATTTAAGTATAGCAAATACCTTGCCCTGACAACGAATTACCGGCACCGCTTGTAACATATCCGAAGACAAAATACTGCCCTTACTCACCCGATATTTAAACTCTTGACCTGACACAAGTCCAATATCACGAATCGCACGATCAGGCTGGCCATACATCCACTCCAGTCGTGACTCAAATAACCCCTTATCAACAAGCTCATAACGATGCGCTTTATCTTTCAAATAATAAAAAGTCGCCTTGGCATCCGCATTTGAAATCACATGCTGAGTCACTACCAACTCCTCATTCGCATTATAAAAAAACACCGGCAAAGACAATCGACCCAACACCTTATTATGAGATGGGTAACGGACCTTAGCACGAGAAAAGTTTGAATCATCCGCAATCACTAACGCCGATGAATTTAAAGTAATCTGAAGGTCATCATCATTCAAAAACGGATACTCACTTAAGAGCCGCTGCTGCAATTCAGATTGAACCGAAGCCAGAATCACCGCTTTATCCGCCGGCAACGCCAATAAGGACGATGCGACTAAGGAAAATAAGCTCCCTAAAATAAATGATCTATTTATTGATATCACTAGCGATCTTCAACATTGCATCCGCTGAACCAATGGTCTTGACCACCAACTCAAAGGTCCGCTGGGTCATCAGCATCTGCATCATCTCTTCTACAATATTAACATTGGAAAACTCCAAGGCCCGCTGCTTAATACTACCCAACCCATCCCGACCTGGTAACGCCGTTTCCGGTTGGCCTGATGCCGCAGTTTCCTCAAATAAATTCTGACCAATATCTTTAAGCCCTTTTTGGTTCGGAAAATGAGCCAACATTAACTGCCCCACCTCTCTGGGTTGGACCTCTTCACCCACCCGAACAAAAACCCGGCCCTCTTCATTAATAATAAACTCCGAGACATTTCGTGGCATTCTTAAGGCGGGCTCCATGGGATGACCGTTCGCATCCATAATATTACCGTCCTGATCCATGGTCAAATTTCCTGCCCGAGAGTACATAATCCGGCCATCTGGCATCCGAAACTGCAAAAACCCTTTCCCTTGAATGGCCACATCCAACGGCTGATTCGTCATCTCAATAGTCCCAGTACTAAAATCTTTAGTCACATCTGAAATCCGGACCCCTTGACCATACTCCATATAATGTTTCCGTTTTTTACCGGTTCCACGCGACGCCTCTTCAAACTCCGAATATGATTTCTCCAAAATCAATGGAAAAATACTTTCCATTTCCATACGGCGCTTCTTAAAGCCCACCGTTTGAGCATTCATAATATTGTTGGCTACAACCTGCATTTTTCTTTCAAACGCAAAAAACGCTGATTTCGCCATAAATAATTGTGATAACATTGCTTAACTCCCTTCTATTTTTATTAACTCGTTATGGTGCAATAAATGACGCTGATGTGGATAATGCCCGATTAAGCATCTGAGCAGACTTTGCATTCACATCAAATGAATTTTTTGCAAATAATATATCTCCCGTTATGGCCTTTAATACGTTATTTTCCTCTAAGTATCCCTGTACAACCCCATAATGCTCTTGTCCTTCCAATGTGTCAATAGGTTTGGTTAAAATAAAAAATGACCCATTTAATGTTTCCATATTTTGCATATCCTTAAAACTTTTAAATACCGCCACTTTAATCCGATCCACCGGTTCACCATCCACAAAAATCATCCCCGAGCGAGCCACCGAAACACTGCCTTCTGGCAAAAAAATCTCGCCCCCTTCACCCATAACCGGATAGTGCCCCGACATGGTGACCAAGCGATTTCTTGAATCCAAACGAAAGCGTCCATCTCTAGTATACACAAATGTTGTGGGAAATTTAATCACAAAAAAGCCCCGACTTGACGCATCGAGATAAAAATCCAAAGGGCGATTGGTCTCAACTACCGGACCAGACCGCCAGCGATAAAAAGGCACAAAGTCGATCCGGCGGGTCCCTTTTCGACGGGTATTATAGGTGCCTTCCTCAATAAAACCAGGGGTCGCTACATTGATCGTATAAAACATAAAGTTAGTATAGTGAACCTGAAATGCCCGCATTGCAAAGACATTATCTTTAATCCCACGATCTGTAATTTCATTATAATCAGTATATGCCATTACTGGACTCCCCATACATAAGACTATTAAAGATATACCCCCTATTTGAGATCTTAAACATGCGAACTTTAAAAATGACATCCAAACGCTTCTCATAGTTAACGACGCTTCCTTCGCTGACGCTTCTTTTTAGATAACTGATCCAACTGATACACAAAGGCAAACATCTCGGCCACCAACGAATATAACTCAGCAGGAATCTCCTGGGACACATGAAGTTTTTCCATTAACTTTGTCAGCCCCTTATCTTCATAAAAAGGAATACGATGCTCTTCCGCCAACGCCAAAATCGTATCCGCAAAAGCGCCTTTCCCTGACGCTACCAAACGCGGCGCTTTATCCTTTTTTAAATCATACTTCAAAGCAAATGCCTGACGCTTAGATACCTCCGGTAAATCTAATTGGTCCACCGAGCGCTTAAACTTCTGTTGAATAGACTTAGAAAACCCTTTTTTAGGTTTTTTAGGGGACTTACTCATCCTATACCTCCGTGACAATCCGATTCAAATTGTCCAAATTAAATGTAGGTAAAAGCAACTTCTTCACATCAATCTTTTTCATGGTCGTCTTAATGGCCACCACCTCATAATTTAACTCTTCCATCCGAGACTTTAATTGCTTACTATGATCCAAAATAAACTGCTTAGTCTGAGTTTGAGACGTTTTAAATAAATACCTAACTTTGGTATCTGTAATATCAATCATAATGGTAATTTCACCCAAGTCATCCGTTTCCATTCGAATGACAATCCGTGTATTTTTAGGGTCAATACAGTCCCGAACCTTGGATTTATCTTGCCGAATTAATAAGTCAATATTTTTAGGTGAAGCCACCATAAAATTAGGCAATTGCCAATATTTAAACTGGTCCATATCCATAGGAAAGTCTTTAAATTGCTTGGATAAAATTAACTGCGCCAATAAATTATCTAGCATACCGCCCACTCCTGAACGAAGGCCACTTAACTGATCTAAAACCGCTTTTAAAGTGGCCGCATTAGGGTTTTGTTGACCAAGCTTTTCTGCCAAGCCTCCTAAAAAGCCATGAAACAAATGCAAATTTTTAATCATGCCCGACCTCATCAACGCTGAAAAATCTAACCCACCCTTCTTTTTGGTCATTTTCTTTAAAGATTCATCCAAGTCTGATATCAATGCCCCTAATCCAGAAAAAAGACCCTTCCCAAACAATTCCTCATGCTTACCCATGAGTTGAGAAAACCCAGATAACGCCTGTTTTAATGACCCCAATTGCTCAGAAAACTGCATTTGATTATTAAAAAATTGATGCAACAATGATACCGCTTTCGCATTTTGGGACAACCCCTTCGCAATGGCCACCGCTGCAGACTCTATTAAACGTCCCTTTTTATTTTTACCCTTAATAAACGTCTCGATCATGTCAATATTACCGGCATTCACTTCAGCACCATATTGCAGAAGTGCCGACACAATCTGTTTGGCATCTGCAGTAGGTTGCTTTTTTAAATGTAAAATCTGATCCACCACATCTTGCTCCGTTAAAGGACGGACCTGAGTCTGGACTGCTGGCTGAGTTGCTTGCTCTGTATCCGGACTCGGCGTAACAGCCGGGGCAGAAGCCGGCGCCTGGGTATCTGAAGTACGTGACGCCCCCACATCCCGATGAGAATGCTGAACTTCTTCCGATGTGCCAGGGCTTTTAACAGGACGATTCAGTCCCGAGTGATCCCCTCCAACCGAACCCAAATTCATATCCATTCCGACTCCTTTACTTTTAACAACTAACTATTCTAATCATACACCCCTCCTATTTAGTCAACAACAAGCCACCCCCGCTAACACCGCTAGCTTACATCTAATAATACTTGTTCTTGACTAAACCGTGTCATTAACTGTTGATACCGTAACTGAACTTGCCGTGACACTTCTCTAGAAGATAATGTCTCATCGCCATCCACAGACGACACCAAAATTACCCCTTTTAAAGCATTGGTTAAAAAGAGCTCATCAAAGTCCGTTAATTGATCCAAAAGCACCGGCTCTAACACAACCTCATACCCCAACTCTTGTTGATGGTGCAATAAAAACTGACGCGTAATTCCTTGCAATACCTCTGGGCCCTTAGGGGTCACCAATGTCTTTCCTTTCACCAAAAACACATTCGCAGAAGAGGCCTCTAAAAGGGCGCCACTATGATCATATAAAAGCACATCATCGGCCGTTTTAGTCAAATTCTTCTCTAAAACATTTTTCATCCAGGACAAGGTCTTTAATCGATCCAAGGGCGTCCGTTGGAATGACGACTGCCGAATCTCTAAACTCACAGTCTGTGCCAAATCATATCCTGGCCAAGGACGAAGAATAGTCAATAAAAAAGGAGTACTAGTACTCAAATTAGTCGGATCTGACGGCCGATCACCCGGTGTTAAGTATAAGTTCAATATCCCTTGTTCAACCTGGTTCTTTTTAATTAATTGGATAATATTCTCACAAATTTCATCTTGAGAATATGGAAATGGAATATCCAAAATAATACTTCCACGTCGCATCCTTGTAACATGATCTCGAATCAATAATGGCACACCCGCTTCAACACGAACACTCTCAAATAAGCCATAGCCATACAAATACCCATAATCTAAATATGGAAAAGCCAAACTCTCCTGAGGAACTATCTCTAAATTTTTAGACACATATGGAAATACGTTAGTCATGCAACACCGCCCTATTCATCAATATCAAACTGCAAAACTGCAAAAGAGACACCTAAAAAAACCTTAAACAAAAAAGAATCAACTTCCATTATACCAAAATAAAAGCAAGCAAGGCAAGTTCGTACCTAGATCACATTCACACCACCCCAAATATACCCTATTGATCTATTTTAAGAATAGAAATAAACGCCTCTTTCGGAACGTCCACCGAACCAACACTCTTCATCTTCTTTTTACCCTCTTTTTGTTTTTCCAACAACTTTCTCTTCCGAGTAATATCCCCGCCATAACATTTCGCTGTAACATTTTTACGCATCGCACGTACCGTTTCACGACAAATAATCTTGCCACCAATGGTCCCTTGAATGGCCACTTCATAAAGTTGCCGGGGAATAATATCTTTTAATTTTAATGCCAAACGACGGGCCATGCTTTCCGCTTTGTCTTTATGGGCAATAAATGACAAGGCATCCACCGGATCAGCATTAATCATCATATTCACCTTCACCAACTTAGAAGACCGATGATCATCATACCAATAATCCATACTGGCATAGCCTTTGGTACTGGATTTAAGCGCATCAAAAAAATGACCAATGATCTCATTTAAAGGAATCTTATACGTTACCATTTGACGCTCCGCATCCAAGTATTCCGTTTTCTGATATTCACCTCGACACTCTTTCACCAACTCCATCACCGCCCCTAAATACGAATTCGGCGTAATCACAGAAAGCCCCATATAGGGCTCTAACATTTCCTCAATATATGTGGGGTTAGGAAACTGGGTCGGGCTTTCCACATCCAGCCACTCGCCATTGGTTTTTTTGATTCGATACGTTACATTAGGCGCTGTAATGACAATCTCGATCCCAAATTCTCTCTGAATCCGCTCTTGAACAATCTCCATATGCAACAAGCCCAAAAACCCACAGCGAAACCCAAAACCCAAGGCCTGGGAGGACTCCACTTCATAATTAAGAGACGCATCATTAAGTTTTAATTTTTCTAACGCATCACCTAATAAACGATACTCATCCGTATCTACCGGGTAAAACCCACAAAAAACCATCGGCTTGGCTTCTCGATACCCCGATAATGGCGATTGGGCAGGTCGTTTAAAATCAGTTATGGTGTCCCCTATACTCGCTTCTGAAACCGACTTAATCCCCATAATCAAAAAACCCACATCCCCCGGATGTAGCGACTCCGTTGAAACCATTTGTGGCTTAAAATACCCCAAATCACTAATCTCATAGGATTTTTGAGTCGACATAAACTGAACTTTTTGGCCCTTTTTTAAAACGCCACTCATCACTCGAACATAAGTAATCACGCCACGATAATCATCATAATGAGCATCATAAATTAGCGCCTTCGTCTCCGTCTCCTCCTGGACGACTGGCGCCGGTACCTTCTCAACCACTGACGTCAATATCTCTGAAATCCCCACCCCTGTTTTCGCCGAACAAAGCAAGCAATCTTCCGCTGGAATGCCTAACACCTGTTCAATTTCCATTAATACTTTTTCGGGTTCTGCCGCCGGCAAATCAATCTTATTTAAAACTGGAATAATCTCTAAGTCATGCTCTAATGCCAAATAAAAATTAGACAAGGTCTGCGCCTCCACACCCTGAGCGGCATCCACTAATAACAAGGCCCCCTCACATGCCGCCAAAGACCGAGACACCTCATAACTAAAATCCACGTGACCTGGCGTATCAATTAAATTTAATATATATAAATCGCCGTTCTTATCAAAGTAACGCAAGCGAACGGCTTGCATTTTAATAGTAATACCACGCTCTCGTTCAATGTCCATAGAATCCAACAGCTGCGCCTTCATTTGTCGACGCTCTACGGTCTGGGTCATCTCAATCAATCGATCTGACAACGTAGACTTACCATGATCAATATGAGCAATAATACAAAAATTACGAATCTGATCGATTGAAATACTCATCTTACTCCTTAATCAAGCCCACTTACTCAACCGAGTCTACCAACTCTTTGGGAACCGCCACTAAGACATACATTCGATAATAAGAAACCACGCCCGTTGGAGTTAGTTTATTCACTTTCTCCCAATAAGTCCGTTGATGGATCACCCCACTAAGTAAAGACTCCGAAAAGGTTTTAATCACTGATTTTTTATTGGTATCCCTAATCTGAATCTGACCTTCATCTTGAGATTTCTCATATAAAGCAGTGACTTTCGTAGACGCAAAGGCACTAACCGATGCAAGCGCCATTTGATAAGCAAACTTAGGATCTTGATCCTGAGACTTATCCTGACCCACAAAATAATAATATTTACGATCTTTTTTAAGAGGAACTAAAACCCATTTAGGGACTTTTCTCGATTGACGCTCTACCACGACTTCTTCACCCAACATCAACTCAGATTGAAAACAACCCGTACAAAATAAAAGCCCTAACATTGCAAATATGCCCACCCATTGAAAATTTCTTATCATCTACATACTCCTTTATTTTAACGCTCTGAGCGTGCAATCATATCAAAAAACGACCATTCTTCCAATTTAAATTGAGATAACGCTTCTTTTCTTGCACCATCACCTGTTTCTGAAATCCCCTTCACCCGATCTTGCCATTGCGCTTGAACCTTGCCCTGATACACCAAAGACAATGCCACTGGCACTTCCGCAATGACCAAGGTCCCTGAGGGCCCCTTTACCGACGTCTTTTTCATCTCCAAAAACTGAACATGAAGCTCAGGTGACGACGAAACAATCCCCAAGCCCCAACCTACCAACTGTGTCTTAATTTGCAAAAGCAACACAGGAACTTCTTCCTCCAAAAGGCCCTGTATATCAATTCGTGAAACCCCCGCCAAAGATTGATGATCAATCTCATAATAAAGCCGTGCCCACTTCGACCCTTTGGCTCGTCTATCATTAGATAGCACTGGACAAAAACTCAATTGACCCTGATGATATCCTGACATCGCCACCACATCAAAAGAGGCCACCCCATCCGCATTGGTCCAAGAAACACCTCGAACCTGCCCTTGAGAATCGCGCAATTCAATCCTGATCCCAGCTAACACTACCTGATCGGCATACCTAACACTCACCCTTACCGGCAGAGGCAATAACGAACCTAAAACACCTCTCTGCTGATCACCGGAAATAATTTCAGTACGCAATTTCAACATTATCTTTTGTTGTAATAAATCAGGCCGATCCAAACCTTTGGCTATTTTTTCAAGCCCTTTTAGATCCGAAAGGCCCATTAACAAACGAATCTTTTGAGTCATCTCAGGTCGCATATCTATCAGATCATGCAACAACGTTAATGCGTCTTGGACCTCATGATTAGCCAACATTTTTTTTGCCACTACCATACGTTCATCAAAACGATTTTTCAATGTCCCCAACTGCGTATTTAGCCGCTTAATCACCCGAGACTTTGATAAGGAAACCGCCACATAATGACGATCAAATTCAGCCACTTGCTCTTGCACCTGGGCCCCCAATATCACCTGATCTAAGTACGACTTAACTGACACCTTATCAGTGCGATAAGAATGAAACTGTGCGTTCATATTCACCCGATACTCATTCATCGTCATCGCTGAGCTTACTGACACTTCAATTTGAGAAGCGATATCCATTTGAGCCAATTGCAAGGCCTGTGAATATGAATTCCCCTGAGCCAAGCCAATAAAATGAGTTTTCGATGAAATTGAAAGCTTATCTGGATTTAAATACCAATCTGGACTGCCCAAAACAGGGGTGACCAACATCCATAAGACCCCAAACCCAATCATACATAGTAAACGCCCCCTGATCATCTAAATGGCTTCCAAGGTCATTAACACCAATTTACGATTCTGATTCACTAAAACCAACCTTGCACGATTATTCACTAAATTAAATTGATCCCGAATCGCGCGATAGACTTTTCTGGGTGTTGAATATCGATCCACATCACACCATATAATTAAATCCATGGTCGCATTGGTAATCAATGACTCTTTAGTATAATTACTCATCGAAGATAAAACATCCAACATAGAATCTTGAACCTGTTCAAGTTCAGACCTATCAAATATATTATCCGGAATCCGAACCAACACTTTATACTGGCCCCCTTTCACCAAGTCCGTCTTCCAATAGTTCATAATCCGTGACAGAACCTGATCTAGAGAATTTTGAACCGCTTCTTCAATCGATAAAAAATCAGCCCCTTTACGCATCTCAGAGTATCCCGTCTCAGCGCCCAGTAACCGACCGGTTGTGGTCTCAAAGGCCCGAATCGAAACCGCAAATTGCTGCGTATCATAATCCGACTCAGACTGAGTCACTTGATAATCCAAATACAAGTCACTGCCCACCGACATGGCCAATTGATAACTCATATCCACCCCAGAATCACTTAATTGATACTGACCCGAACTAAGCTCTTGAATCATTTTAATCTGGTCAGGTAACACCACCTCATACTGACGTGAAGTTAAAGCGCTTTGAATCACACCCGCCGCATGACCCAAGTTCTCATCTTGACTTAATAAAGCCAAGGGACTTTGCTCTCCCTTTGCTTGTGGCAAGACCATTAACATCGGCCGCCCCATCTTTTCTACCAAAGACTCGCGCTTTTCTAATACCCCTTGTTCTTCCAAGTAAGATCGTAAGCGCTCACGATTAATCCGTAGTTCCAAGAGAACCTTTAAACTGGTCTCATTATTCATTAAAATTTTCTCTTTGGGCGACCTTCCTTCAAAAACAATAAAATCACTCATCACCGATGACGAGTAAAACATCTCTGAAATCGCCGAAAATCTTAACTCTGAATCCTTCGTTTGTAACAACGGATCCGTCCCCGAAAACAACAACACATATAAGGCCGATCGCTTGGCATCTAAAAGGGCATTTTTTAACCCATTTTTACGAACATCACGTTTTTTAGTCCATGCCTTAGTTCCTTGCGTATGATAAATACCTGTCGCCAACACCACAACTTCTGAGCTGGATGCTGCTTCTTGAAGAACGGCCTGTTTAGCAATCGGAACAACCGCATGCACCGCAGAGCCCAACATTAACAACACACATCCTATTCGAAAGACATTAATAATCCTCATAAAAAAACCTCCTAGTATTATATACTTAATACTCTATCACCTTACTACAACGCACTCATTTCTACCAGAAACCAGACTCAAAACAAACTGGATACTCCATCAAAAAACAATAGAAAAAGCGTTAACGACACCCGAAAACGACGAAATACTATAGTTTAATCCAAACCCAATACTAGCACCGCCTAATTTAAGGTCTGAAAATGTTGACGTCTCCTTAATATCAGACCAATCCCAACGGTCATCACCAATGTGATAATGACCCCCTGTCACAGCCAAATTGGCTTGCCACGCAGCATAAGCAGATAATGATAAATTGGGACCCAACAAGCGCTCCGCCCCCAAAAGAATCGATGCCCCTAGGCTACGCGCCTTTAATTCAATGCTCTTCGCCCCTAAGCTTCCTTTAAAACGAAGCTCGTCCGACCCCAAACCTACCCCCAAATAAACATTTTGACCCCGCCACCACCACTTTTTAATCAGACCACCATATGCCGACCGAAGATACGGTATCCCACTCACCCCCTCAGATACTGATGCATCTAAAACCAAGGATTGGCCCCTTAAATAAACAAAAAGTTGGGATACATTCACCCAAGGCGCTAAATTATACGATAAACGCCCCATCACCCCATAGCCACGAGATACATCAGAGTTTAATATAGGTAATAAGCCCCCATTTCTCTCCGTTAATATCAAGCTTTGATAAGGCACTGAAAGCCCTTCTTTTTTCAAAAAAACGGGCTGAAAATCAAGTCCAGTCCGCGCATATTCCTCAAGCCAACCCCCTGCCCCTCTTGTTTGACCTAATCGCTGAACAAGCCGAGAAACCGATTGCGTTTCACCCTCAACTTGCCCCACCTGTAATACTTGCAAATACCCTTTACGCTTGGGATAAATCCCCTTACTTGTTTCCACCATTTCATACAATAAAAAAGAATCGTCCATCTTGACCCCATCTTTAACCCCTAAGTTCATATCATAAACACGCCCTTGTACCGATAATACAGTTCCTGACAACCGAAACTGGGGCAATTGACGCACCTTTACTGAAAGATCCGTTATCCAAATACGCAATGCCTTATCTTGCGCTTTACGATACACCGAACTCGGAATGTTATATTGACGACGTTTCTTTTTATCTTTCGGTAATTTAAAACTTGAATACCCCTTCATCGTACTCTGAGTATCTGCCACCAAAACCATCATTTGATTCCCTTGGCCATCATCTTGAAACTGGTACCATAATATCCCACCATCAACAACACACTCAACATCTTCCGTCAATACCGAAAAAGACCGCTCTTTAATATACGGAACAGCCACAAACGCCGCATTCATAAGCCATTCATAATCCGATAAAACCATCCCCGAAGACTGACCCTTAGTACTAGCCAAGTCCATCTTATTCTCCTGGGCATTCTGACGACCCATTCGACGCTGCTGAACCAAAGGATCATTTAAAATACGACTCAGTTCGGGTTGCAAATACTGCGAAATGGCCCTTTGAATCTGTTGACTATCCAATTCAGACCACTCACTAACGGCCTGATTAAAAGAGGTTAAAGCCGCATCAGGAATAGGGTTAATATCAAATCGTGGCAAATTCAATTTAGACGTCAATTGGGCATCAAGAAGAGACGCCGACAAAGACGCGTTCTTAGATGAGACACCATTATTAGAAACTAATACCTGAACCTGGCTAATGGATTTACGTTGATAGTCATTAGCAAAAACCTGCCCCGAAAATTGGCCAGCAAAAAGGAACCCCAGCATCATCACAGCAATTAAATTTTTCATACCCACTATAGTAACTAAATTTCTTTAAAAAAAAAAGAACCCAAAAATATAGACAGATCCCCATCCAAAAGCTACAATCAAATTCAATATGAGCCTCAAAAGTATGGTCCTAATTTTTCTTTTACTTCTTCATCACCCCCTTTGGGGGCTCACACTCACTGGGACCGTCCAAATTGAAAACACCCCCATTCCCATTCCCAATGCTCAAGTCACCCTTGAACAAAACCAAGAACAAAAAAGTGATAACAACGGGTCTTTTTCTTTTACAGTCCCCAGTGGCACCCAACAAATCACCGTTAAAGCAAACGGCTATGGCCCCTTAAAAAAAGAAATAACCATCACCCAAAACACCCATATTATTCTTGAACTACGCTTACAAACCAATATTACGGCCAATATCCAACAAGTCATTGCCAATAGAGAAACTGAAAAAATTGCTTACTATAATATCGATGAAGACGCGATTCAGCGCCTCTCTGAAAGCAGCTTGTTCTCAGATGTTATTAAAAGCGTCCAACTACTGCCAGGGGTCGCTTCATCTAGCACCTTTGATGCCTCCCTTTATATCCGAGGTGGAGACCGAAGCGAAGTCGTAGGCATTTTAGACCGAATCCCCATCTACCAGCCCTTTTTTTTTGGTGGCGGCGTCTCCATTTTTAACCCTAAATTTGCCGATAACTTTGATTTTTTTCCCGGTGGCTTCCCTGCCCGATATGGCCAAAGCTTATCCGGTATCTTAGTCGTCAACACCAAAGATGGAAATGACGAAACCCGAAAAGCAGACCTTAACATCAACTTAACAGATCTAAGTAGTGTATTCACCGGCCCCATCAAAAAGGGCCGTAGTAGCTATGCAATCAGTGTCCGACAAACCTATTACCAATTCCTTATATCCAAAATACTCGAGTCCAAAGGCACCTTTAATTTACCATTCTTTCGATCCATTGAAGGGAAACTCAGTTTTTTTCCATCCCCCAGCTTAACCCACCAAATCGCCTATCGATTTTTCCAAGATGGCGCCGAATTCTCAACCGACGCATTTGATTCCGATGAAGAGGTCGAAAATGAGACCCTTGGCGTCTTCAAATACGATCAACAACGTAATTTCTTAAGCTTAGAAAGTGACTGGATGATCTCTAAAAACTTATTTTTATTAAATAGCATTAGCTACGAAGAAAGCAAGTCTTATAGCTTCTTAACCAGTGAACTTAATTTAAAAACCCAAAACAATACCAAAAGCCTTACCTGGCTTCATGAGATTACTTATCAAGCCAATGAAGCCCATGCCATTAATACCGGCGTCCAAGTCTACATTACCCAACCCAATAGCATCTATGAATATACCCGCCCCGCATCTGCACCTGACCCTAATGAAATAGTGGATGACAACCAAGTCATCTCAACCCTTAATTTCAAACTGAACACCAGTCCAAACAGCCAAGTCAATATTATATCGGGGTTTCTAGAAGACAAATGGCAACTCTCAGCAAAAGACCAATTAACTTTAGGCCTTCGATTAGATACCGTCAAAATTAATGACTTCAACTTATCTAAGTCTCTTCAACCACGACTCTCTTATCGTCGACAATTCGGGCCCAACACCACCCTTAAAAGCTACATTGGACACTATTCCCAACAACTATTCAAAATTGATAGCGATATTAAAGATCTCAGCAACCCCACCGACATTAGCTCCAGCTTAAGTGATATTCAAATGAGCACCACTACTCATTACGGATCCGGAATCGAACACTATCTTAGTCCCAATCAACTCATTAAAGCAGAGTTATTTTATAAAGATTACCAACGACTCCCTATTAATAAGTTGACATTTCCTCGCGAAAAATACACCAATACCGGCGTAGGCCGCGCCCATGGCTTGGAGCTAATGTTTCATCAGCCCTCAGGAGAAAAACAAGTCGGCTGGATCAATTATACCTACTCCAAAACTGAACGTAAAAACACCAACGAATGGATAACCCCTGAATTTGACCTCACCCATATGTTCAACTTATACCTCGACCGAAAAATAACACTCAAAAATAATGCACGCCCCGCCCATATTATCACCACTATTATTGCAAAAAGTGGTCAGCTATACACCCCCATTACTAACAGTAACCAAGAATCTGACTCAAGTGGCATCAGCTATACTTATGGCGACCAAAAACGCTTTAGTCCTTACTTTAGAATAGATCTATGGATCGAAAAACCCATTAACAAAATTATTTTCCCCATCCCATTTATCCCAGTTTCTAAAAAGAAGGTCGGCATATATTCATATTGGAACGCGAACGCCGCTTTAATCGTTGGACTATCTAACCTCTTAAACATCCAAAACGAAATCAGTATCTTTTGGAATAAAGAAGAAGAAAAAAACACCTATATTTATGACTTACCCCGAATCCCTATTTTTGGAATCAAAGTTATTTTATAATAGAACTATCACCAGGAGGTAAAAAAAATGATCTTAGACTTTATCCAAAAGGGGGGCATCTTTATGTGGCCCCTATTAGTAGTTGCCTTTTTTAGTCTTTACTTAATCGCCATTAAAGCCACCCAACTATATCGATTGGCCTACCATTATAAACATCATAACCCCATTAACCCCGTCCGCATGCTCATTAAAAACCAAGAATTTGATAAAGCCATTGAAAAACTTGATAAAGAAGGTCCTACCGAAGCCATACTCAAAAATGGCATCACCCACCTCAAAAACGGACTCAAAGAACAGCCCATTAAAGACCGCTTAGAAATGATCTATGAATCTGAACTGCATCAACTAGATAAAATGATGTCCATCATCCTCATTTTAGGTGAAATTTTACCAATGATTGGGCTACTAGGAACCGTGTCCGGTATGATCAATGTCTTTAAAGCATTAACTGTCTTTGGGGCCGGAGACCCCCAAGCCTTAGCCGGCGGCATCTCCGAAGCACTACTCACCACTGAACTGGGCCTACTATTTGGGATTCCCACCTTATTTTTATATACCTTATTAAATAATCAAATCGAATACCAAGCCAAACTCATGCGCTTGGCTGGCTCCGCGATTATCTTTGCCCAACATCAACTCAAGCAGGGTAACTAAGCGTGTTCAAAACCCAACGAAAAAGCAAAAAAGCCAAATTAAGTATCGCCCCATTATTGGACATGATCTTTATTTTATTAATCTTTTTTGTGGTCTCAACCACGTTTAGTAAACTACCTGGTATTGAAATCCAAAAGCCCAGTGCCACTACCCCAGACCAACTCCCCCCCCAACACCTCATCATAGGAGTGAGTGCCAAAGGAGAGTATGTCATCAAAGAAAAAACCTATACCCCTCCCGAGCTCGAAGATAAATTAAACGCCCGTTTCAAACAACAACCCCAACTTCAAGTCATGCTCATGGCCGATAAAGAATCCGCCTTAAAACACACCATTACCGCCCTAGATCTCTGTAAAAAAATAGGCATCCAAAAAGTGGCCGTTGCTGAAGAAATCTTGCCATGATCAATACGGGTCTACTCCCCTTATCCCTTGGAATATTTATGATGATCTTACATGGCATTGCCCTCATGCATACCGACAAGATCAACCCCTTTGATCTACTGAACAAACCCGTCCAGATGTACCAAATTCAACTCAAAAAGCCCAAAACAAGCCCCAAAAAGCCCATCAAAAAGCCACAACCAAAGCCCATCAAAAAACCCCCTCCCAAAAAAGCGCCTCCCAAACAGCCACCCCCACCCAGTAAAAAAACCGCCAGTATTCCCAGCCCTAACATCCAAGAAACCCCACCCCCCACTGTCCATGCCACCCAACTTAATCAGGCTGTGACCCCCATCCAACCCATCCTCCCCCAATACCCAGAAGTGGCCAAAAAAGCAGGAATCGAAGCGCAATTATATGTGGAAGTCATTATCGATGAAAAAGGCCGGGTAGCCCATAGCAAGATCCTCCACAACTCCCAACCTGACTACGGATTCGAAGAAAGTGCCTTACGAGCCGTTAACAAACTCCGATTCACCCCCATCAAACAAAATGATCAGCCCGTCAAAGTTAAACTAATTTACCCCATCCAATTTGTCCTAATTGAATAAGAAGCGCCCCTTATTTTAGACAAGCCAAATAAGCCTCAATCGTGGCTGGCAAGCCCAATTGAAGGGCATCACCTACCAAGGCATGCCCGATGGAAACCTCTTGAATCTGAGGAATCTCAGTGACCAAATACCGCAAATTATCCAAATTAAGGTCATGGCCAGCATTCATCCCAATCCCCAACTCAGATACCGCCTTTGCAAAGGATTTAAAAGGGGCAATGGCAGACTCAGGACCCGCCTCATATTGATGAACATAATCATAGGTATATAGTTCCACCCGATCAGTCTCTAGCAGAGGCAAATAGGCAATTAAGTCCATATCAGGATCCACAAAAATTGAAACCCGGATCCCGGCGGCTTTAAATCGACGAATCACCGGAATTAACAAGTCCATCTGCTCAGGCAAACGCCATCCAAAAGAAGACGTTAATGCTTCTGGTGGATCTGGTACCAAAGTGACCTGGTCAGGGCGCGCATGAAGCACTGCCTCAATAAAAGTCTCAGACGGATACCCTTCAATATTAAACTCTGCCGAAGCAACCCCTTGCAACAAGCCCGATAATAAAGAAAGATCATCATAGCGAATATGCCGTTGATCAGGTCGTGGATGAGCTGTAATTCCTTGAGCTCCCAAGTCCAAACACTGACGCGAAAAGGCCAATAAATCCGGTTGATTTTGGCCGCGGGCATTTCGCAATAAAGCAATTTTATTCACATTTACACTTAATTTCGTCATCAAGCCTATAGTATAAAAGTAAAGAATCATTAGTCAATACAAAGATAGACAGACACCCATAAGACAACTATA
>PBBE01000004.1 GCA_002716485.1 Actinomycetota bacterium | reverse complement strand
TGTCGGGATTGACGGTGAAAATGAACTGGATTTGGCCGTGGGTTGATTTTTCGGGCCATAAAGCATCTTGCCTTTTTCCATCAAAGATGACGGTGATTTGGTCGCGTGGCCGTAAGGGTATCTGGCTAAGATACTGACATAATTTATCTTCTTTTTCGGGGTCTGATAGGGGCCATAGCCCCATTTGGCCGATCAGATTGTACCCGTCGATGAGTAAGTGCATCTTGAGCGTATCCTTTTTTTGTTTATCATAGCATGTGATTTTTGACTTGTCTTTTTGATCTAAAAATTTAGATGTTTAAAGGGGTGATATTTTGGGAATATTGAGTATTAAGGCCCATTCTATGGGGTTTATAAAAAGGAGTGTCTTATGAGTGAGTCAGGATTAAAAAAAGTATGGGAGATTTTAAATACTCCCATTGGTCAAAAAGCTGCTGATCAAGAGGTGAAAGATGAGTCCGTTGTTGGGTCTGCTTCTCAGGAGCCAACTAAAGAGGTATCTACTCAGATACAGGATATAAATTCTGAATCTGATGAGGAGGATCAGGCAGGGATGTTGCAACGGGTATGGCGGACTTTAAATGAGCCAATTAGCTTTGGTTCAAGTTCAGAGGTTTCGGAATCTGTTGATATGGATCTATCAGCATCACCTGAGTCAGCATCTGAGAAGTCTTCTGAACTGGATTTACCAGATTTAAGTCATTTGCAGCCTGATTTAGACGCGGATGAGACCATTGATAATGAAGTTCCGGTTATGGATGTCGATCCTTCTCATGAGGGTCATAAAAGTGAGGATCAGGGCGAGGACGTTGTTGCTCAAGACGAGTCTGTGGTTAATCAAGATGAGGCAATGGATATTGAACAGGATGAGGAGCTGGATATCGTTAGTTCTGAGCCTGAACCTACTGATGATATTTCTTCGGAGACGGATGATGCCGCTTTGGCAACATTATTAAATGCAGAAATGAGTTCTTTAGAGGTGCAATCTGAGGATGAGGGGCTTGATTCTATCAATGAAGCGCAGCCTGATTTAAGTGATCCGATCAGTGATTTAAAAGAAAATGTATCTGAAGAGAGTGACGTTGAGGAATGGGGGACTACCGAAGATGATGTAACCAGTGAGTTAGTAGAGGCCGATACTGAGTCAAGTGCTAGTGAGGAATGGGGTCTTGATGATGATCATGTCGCAAGTGAGTCATTAGAGGATAACATTGACGATCGTCTCAATGAACAAGAGGATGTCGTCCTGAGTTCCGATGATGAGCATACAGAAAAGACACAAGTGCTGTCTGCTAATGATACTTCTGAACATGTTGTTGATTTGAATATAGATCATCCTATTTTAGGGATTCAAGAGTCGTCTCGACGTGAGATCGAGCGTTTTGTATCTTCAGTAGATACGGGCCTTTTTGTGAGTCAGTTTCATCATCAATACCGACGTAAAGAAAAAAACTCTCCAATTTTAGAACCAGTGGTATTAACGTCGTTTCCAGATCCGGAGGATTAATCGATTTGTCGTATGGGGATCTGAGCTTCGTTACAATCAAATTTGATTTTGGAAATGGTGAGTTCTCGGTAGTGCAGTAAGGAGGCCAATAGCGCCGCGTCTGAAACGCCTAAGACATCGATAATATGTTGGCTGTTTCCAGCCCCTCCTGAGGCAATAACAGGAATAGAGACTTGTTGGTTAATGGTTTTGGTTAGAGCCAGGTCATAGCCGTTTTTGGTGCCGTCGGCGTCCATGGACGTGACTAATAATTCACCTGCACCCAGTTGGGCCATATATTGGGCCCATTTGATAGCATCGATTCCGCTAGGGTTTCGTCCGCCATGGGTATAGATCTCCCAATGGCTATATGCGTCACATGCTAAGTCCTTATTTACATTGTATTTTAGTTCAGTGGGTGGATATGACTGGATTCGTCTGGCATCGATGGCCACGACAATACATTGGGAACCGAAGTGTCGGCTTGCTGATTCGATGAGGCTAGGATCTTTAATGGCGGCGGTATTAATCGAGACTTTGTCAGCGCCTGCCAAGAGCAAGTCCCGGACCATGTCCACGTCGTTGATTCCGCCACCAACAGTAAAGGGGATAAAGACTTCTTGGGCAGTTGCTTCTACTAAATTGATCAAAATATTTCGCTTATCGGAGCTGGCAGTGATATCCAAAAAAACCAACTCGTCGGCCCCTTCGTCATTATAGCGTTTGGCCAGCTCGATGGGGTCTCCGGCATCTTTTAGGTTCACAAAGTTGGTGCCTTTGACCACCCGTCCTTCAGTGACATCCAGGCAGGGGATAATGCGTTTGGTTAACATAATTGGATCCCTTCAGGGTGACCTAGGCAATAGTCATGGTAGCTCATGGCCGATTTTCCTTCAGGCTGGACTTGGGTAGGGACCAGCTGGTTTTCTTCATTAATTTCAGCATCTAAGATTTTGATTAGCGTCTTGTTTTTCATGATAAAGGCACCCGGTTTGGGTGAAAAGGCTTTGATTTTTCCTAAGGTTTTCTCAGTAGGCTCATGAACTTGAATTTCACGGTCCTCTCGGTTCAATTTATGGCAAAAGGTGGCTTGGGATTCAATTTGGGGGAGTTCTTGGAATTGGTCTGGGATATAACGATCTTTGATAAATTCGATTAAGCGGGTCGCGGATAATGCGGCCAATTTACTGGATAAACTTAAGGCGTTGTCGTTACTGTGGATGGGGACGGGTTCTTGGTATAAGAGATCACCAGCGTCCATTTTCTGGGAGACTTTCATGAGGGTGAGCCCCGTTTCAGTTTCTAGATTTAACAGGCATGACTGGATGGGTGAGGCACCTCGGTATTTGGGTAGTAAGGAGGGGTGGATATTAAGGCAGTAGTATCGCTCCGTGATACTGGCTGGAATAAACATGCCGTAGGCGGCCACTATAATTAGATCGGGGTCTATTTTACTGATAATATCGTGACAGTCATTGGCATTGCTTGGGGTATGGACCGGGTAGTTTTGGGATAAGGCCCATTCTTTGACAGGGGTGGGCGATTGTTTGAGGCCCCGTCCTTTTTTGGCGTCTGGCTGGCTCATTACGGCCACTAATTCATTTTTGAAATGTTGATGGCATTGGATGAGGCTGGGAATCGCGAAGGTGGGACTGCCCATAAAAATAATTTTATTTACTTTTGGCATGTTAATACTATAGCATAGCCTGTCTTGACGTGTGCAGGGGGGATGGGATTCCCTTGCGAGAAGTGGTCTTTTGCGCTAGAGTAACAGCATGAAAAAGCCACGTATTTTGATTATGGGTCGGCCTAATGTGGGCAAGTCCAGTTTAATTAATCGAATTGTTAAGACCCGTCGGGCCATTACTTTGGATGAGGAAGGCATTACCCGTGACTTGGTTTCAGTGGCTGCCCAGTGGAAAGGGCATTCTTTTGAGCTATTGGATAGTGGTGGGGTTCTATTTAATCGAAAGAACCGTCCTGAGCTTCAAGATGAAATCGAAGGATTGGTTCTCACTGCTATGCATTCTGCGGACCGGGTTTTGTTTTTGGTTGACTATCAACATGGGATCCATGATTTGGATATGGGGATTGCTAAGCAGCTGCGTGTGATCGCTGATAAGGTAACGCTAGTGGTTAATAAAGTGGATGATAAGGCCAGTGCGGCGTATATTTCAGACTTTTATAAGTTGGGCTTGGGAGAGCCAGTGGCCATTTCTGCCACGAATGGGATTGGGGTTAATGTTTTATTAGATCGGACCTTAAAGGGGTTAAAGCGGGTGAAAGTTTCTGATAAAGAGGCCATTCGGGTGGCCTTGATCGGTCGGCCGAATATGGGGAAATCATCTTTGTTAAATGCCTTGCTTAATCAGGATCGGGTCTTGGTCTCTGAGTTGTCGGGGACGACCCGAGATTCGGTGGATGTGATGATGAGTACCCAGGATCAGGACTTTGTTTTTGTGGATACGGCTGGATTGAGGCGTAAAGGTAAGCATGCCCAGGGTGTGGAATATTATTCGAATTTACGGACCCAACAGGCGATTGAACATTCGGATGTGGTCGTGGTGTTATTGGATGCCTCTGTGGGGATTTTGGGTCAAGATAAAAAGATTATTCAAAAGGCTTTAGATGCGAAGAAGCCCTTTTTGATTTTTATGAATAAATGGGATTTGTTGGAACGAACAGATCAGTTGCGAAAAGATATGTTACATATGTTGAAAGTTGAGATGCCCATGTTAGATCACTTTCCCATTTTGGTCGGTTCTGCCAAAGAAAAAATTCATTTGGGGCAGTTAATTTCTACGATTGTTGATGTTTATAAGGTGGGTCAGACCCGCATTCATACCTCGGAGTTGAACCAGTTTATACAACAGGTGATTGCACAGTATCCGCCTTCAACACGGCGTGGGAACCGGATTCGGATCTATTATGGGACCCAGGTCGGTATTTTACCGCCTCATTTTGTTTTTTTTGTGAATCAGACGGACGGGATCGCGCAAGATTATTATCGCTTTTTGGAACGAAAGTTAAGGGAGTATTTTAATGGCTTTTTAGGAACTGCCATTGAGATCCAGTTTAATCATCATCGTTCTTCGTCAGGATCTGCAAAAAAAAAGCCGGGCGCTTTGGAAGACGCTTAAGGGAATTCGAGGCTGATTCGGCCGATTTTTCCTTTTCGATAGGCTTGGATAAGGTGCCGGTAGGTTCCTTCTTCGTTGATGTGTCCGCCGGGCTCTAATAGGCCCCGTTTTTCGCCAATTTTTTCGATGATGAGGTGGTTCTCGTCCTGGGCTGAAAATCGGGTTTGAAAATAGCTGTTGACCTCGTTTAGGTAATGGGTCTTTAGGTGGCTGACCAAGTATTGGATGGCGTCGGCAAAGTCGGTGATACTATCTTTAATAGCGCCACTTAAGCCCAGTCGGTATCCGATCTCGGTTTCATCAAACTTGGGCCATAAAATTCCAGGGGTATCCAAAAGGGTGAGTTGGGTGCCGATGGGGATCCATTGTTGTTGTTGGGTAATGGCGGGCCGGTTCTGGACCCGGGCGATTTGTCGGTTCGCTAATTGGTTAATGAGTTGGGATTTTCCGACATTAGGGATACCGATAATCACCAAATGCACGGGTTTGAAGCGGGATTGATTGGGTTTGCTGCCTAGGTTTAGACAGGTTTTGATTAGGCTATTTACTTGTTGGCGCTTGATGCTGTTATAAGGGATGGCCAAGAGCCCTTTTTCTTTATAATAGGCGACCCATTTTTTAGTGGCGATAGGGTCGGCCAGGTCGGACTTGTTTAATAGTAATAGCCGCTTTTTGTTTGCTAGGGTTTGTTCAAAGAGGGGGTTTCGGCTGGCCAGGGGGATTCTTGCATCCAGAAGTTCAATGACCAGGTCAATTTTGGGTAATGCTTTTTTTAGTTCTCGGTTGGCTTTGGCCATATGGCCAGGGTACCATTGAATGACACTCATAATCGCTATTATAGGCTAGTATGTGGTTCTTGACTATCCTTGTTTGCTAATTTCAAAATAGTCACTGATATCTTGACTTTCGCTTATGCAGAAGGGGACAGGTTTTGGGGGGATATAGTGACAAATGATGCCCATATATAATTGGATGAGTTTGAGGATAAGTTTGGGGACGGGTCCTTGGATGAGCATGATATTATGCCGGATGACCAATGAGATGAGTCGCCAGAGTTGACGGGGGGTGTATTGGGTGATGATGTAGTGAAATATGACCAGACCTTGTTTTTGAAGGGCATTGATCTGGGCTTGGGTGTCTGGACTGTCTTTTTGGCTGATCAGTAAGACTCGAATGGTATGTAAGCAGTGTTGGGTTTTGATATTGGGTCCATGGTGATTTTGAGGGGCGTCTTGTGCTTGTTTTAAGGCCTCAAATTCTTGTTCTAATAGAGGGGCAGTAACAAAGCGAAAACATTCGTTAGGATGGCATTGTTTGACACATAGGTATTCACATTCGTAGTCACGACGGATATTGCGATGGATCGGTGATAGGCTCCCCCACCGGGCAGGGGGGTTGGGTTTCATGGAGCTAAATACGATCATAGGTTTTTGTAAAAAAGAGGCCATATGGGTGGGCCCAGTATCGGGACCTAAGAAATAGTCGCAGTGATTGATGTTGGATAGTAGTTCGGGTAATTGGGTTTGGTTAATAAGATTTAATACGCCTGGCGATTGGGGGTGTGTGAATCGCTCAGGATGATTGTCTTGTCCGATGAGAATCACATTAACTCTTGTACTTATTTGTTGGATAAAGGTCAGTAAGGGGGCTTCTGGGATGGCATGGTTGCTGCCGCCGGTACCGGTCATGATGGCCAAATGGTCTCGGTTTTGAGGGAGTTGCTCTATTTTTTGTTGGAGCTGTTTGGATAGCGGGTCGGGATATAGTTTGCCTGGAACTAGCTGGCTTGGGATGCCGAGAGGCGCTAATAAATCCATGTTAAATTCGATTTGGTGTCGAGTGAAATCAGACCAGTGTTGATGGATCTGGTGAGTAAATAGCCATGCAATGCTTTTATTTGTTTTATCTCCGATTCGAATAGGGATATTGGCTAGACGGCCTAATATGGCAAACTCGGGGGTGTTCCATAGGGAAATATATATGTCATACTTGGTTTTTTTGAGTTGTTTGAGTAGCCCTCTCATTTGGAGAAGACTACTTTGTTCTTTTTCGGTAACGATTATTAACTCGTTAATATCAGGGTATTTTTTAAAGAGGTGAGTGGCGATGGGGGATGTTAAAAAATCGATTTGGGCGTTGGGATATTTTGATTTTAGGGCATTAATGACGGGGATGGCCAGTAAGATATCGCCTAGTTTATCAGCGCGTTGGACGAGGATTTTCCTAGGCTGATTGGGGATTGAGCGTTTAAGAGCTGTTTTTTTGCTTGTGGTCATTGGTTTATTTTGTCACCTGCTTTTGTTTTTTTCAATGTTGTGTGACGTTTAGGGGGATGTGTGGGGATGAGTGGTCTTAAGCCCAGGTGTATTTTTGTTAAAGGTTTTAAAAAAATGTAAAAGCAACTACACTATTAAAAAAAAATGGATAGGAGATAGCGTGTGGATAAGGTAGCAGTTGCAGGAGGCTTAAAAAAACAGGGTGGAGCTGAGGATAGGAGGCGGGTTGCTGACCCCCAGTCTCCCTTAGATGCGGCCGTGCTTGTTAGACAAATGCCTGAGATTGAACCTAGAGCAAGAATGGGGCTAATATTTGAATCACCCCTTGGGGGTCAGGTGTCAGATGATGATATCAATTGGCCTGCCTCTCCTTTAAGTTCTGATGATGAGTGTAGTGTCGATTTTCCAATGGATTTGTCTGGTTATCGTAATCCCTTGGCATTAGATTGTTTCGAACAAAGTCAATCAAGACCGGTAGCAGACTCAAACGTCCCTTTTTATAAGGATGTTAATAATAAGAATAAATAATACGTATAAGATAAGCTTTTGTTCAATCATAGGGTAAGTTTAATGTAATTTATGGAGCATGTAGGCGTTTGAGGTTTTTTATGGGAGTGTTTTGAATCGTCTGCTTTTATCTTTCGAGTTGATCGAAAAAGTACCATGTTTAAGTGCTCGTTAAATGGGGTATCTAGTAGTTTAGGGGAAGGCTCATTTGCCTTTGACTTAAAGAAAGGATGTATGGGATGGGACAACAAGAAAACGAAGCGCTTAATCAAAAACAAGTCCAAGCACTGGCGAAACCGTTTGTTCAGATGGGTGATGAAGACGGACCTCAGTCGTATTTTTGGGCATTAGTTTCAGGTTTACAAGCCATAATGGCAGCTTACCATTGGCCTTTGATTCGAGTGACGAACGTGGAAAATATAATGCCATTTGAGGTTCTTATTGCTCAGGACCGTTTACATTTGAATCAATCTTTGGACCCATTATTTCGAAAAATCACCTTGGATTTTCATTCCAAATGGATCCATCCGGACCCCTTTAATTTGCAGCCTGAGCTGCGACAACAGTTGATTCAGCGTTTGAAAGAAATTGGTCAGTATATGGCCCAGGGTCAAACTGTTGTTCATTTGGTTCCCTAAGTTAAGGTTATGACTTTTCTGGGGGCGTAGCTGTGTTGTTTACGCGTCGTTTTCGTCGTTTTTTTTGTTTTCGAATTTTATCAATTTCTTGTTGTTTGGGACTTGCTTTGCCCAGTTGCTTGTTTTCAAAGGCTTCACAGAGTTGCCGTCGTGCCAGAAAGCGGTTCATTTCTCTGGACCGGCTCTTTTGGCAGCTGACTTGGGTTTGGCTCGGGATATGCTGTAATTGGACACAAGAGTGGGTTTTGTTTTGTTTCTGACCGCCTTTACCACTTCCTAAGACAAAGGTCTCGCTTAGGTCTTTGTCGCGAATTCCCAGTGAGGCCATTCGTTGTTGAAGTGCGGCTTGTTTTTCGGGACTGGGTAAACTCATGTGGGGTCGCTTCGTTTGATAAATTTGAATCCACATCCGGGTAGGACGTTGCTTCGTTTAAAAAAATATTGCCGGGGATAGTTGCGACAAATATAAGGTCGTTTCCAATGGATTTGGCATTGTTTGTTTTTGAGGTACTGACAGGCAAATAATAGGGCTTTTTCCTCATGAATTTCGCCCAAGCATTTAAAATTGTATACAAAACAGTACCAATGTTTGATTAGGGTTCGAAAATAGGGCCAGTGCCAGAACCGGTCCTTAAAGCCCACCGCAATTTGGGTACAACAGACCCCCCGCTTTTTACAGGCACCTGTTCGGATATAGGCGGGCTTGATGGGCAGTTGGGTAGCGGCGGTCATTAGCCCGTCAAGGTCTCTGAAGAAACGACACAAGGTCCGGATACTTAGTAATAATAGCCAGAGTGGCCAGTTATAACGGTTAGGCTTGATCATTAATAAGTGATTTTATTTTTCTTTCAAGGTCATGGTGGTCTTTGGGGCTGGCCTTGCCGCTTCTTTGCCAAATAATTTGACCGTTGGGCTGGACCAGGTAGACTTGGATGTGGTCTTTATTTGGGAGTTGAAGGGCCTCACAAATGGGGGCTCTATCTTTAAAGTAAATGGCTAAAAAGGGGTGCTTTTCTTCAGGGGTTCCGTTTCGGATCCATTTTCGTAAGCGGTTCTTCATCCATTTAAATTGGGTGCCTACAAGGTTGAGAACCAGGTGGGATACTTGGCTTTGTTCTTCATATTGTGTAGTAAAGGGGATGACCCAAGAGTCGATATCTTCTTCGTGTTGACGTTTGAATGCTAGTAAGATGAGGGTGGGGGTTTTAAGATCCTGGGGTAGCTTATGAGACACTTGGTCTAAGGTTTGGATATGAATATTTGGAAAGGACCGGTTTTTGGCTTGGACGTTGACCATGCTCAGTAGAAGGAATCCCATCAATATTAGCTGGCGTTTCATAGGGCTTTAGTATATCAAATAAGGGACTTGTCTTTCAATTTCTAGAATGGTCAAGTGCACGGTATTTGGGGTATAGTGGCATAGGATGAACAATAAAATAATCGTTGATAATGATGATGGGGACAGTGATTGGCTACAAGGGGTCGGTATATGGGAGTGTGGCGATGACGATTAATCGATTGGGTGATTCCTATAGCCCTTATTTGGCCCAACATGCTGAAAACCCTATCCATTGGTACCCTTGGTCCGAGTCTGCGTTTGAGGATGCGAAGTCACAAAATAAACCCATTTTTTTGTCCATTGGCTATTCGACCTGTTATTGGTGCCATTTTATGGAGAAAGACTCTTTTGAAATGCAAGATGTGGCGGATATATTAAATCGACACTTTATTAGTATTAAAGTGGACCGAGAAGAGCATCCGGACGTGGATCAATTGTATATGAATGCCTTGATTGCATTTCGGGGGCGTGGTGGTTGGCCAATTAGTGTGATTTTGACGCCGGAAGGGGTCCCATTTTTTGCTGAGAGTACCATTTTTCATGACCCTTTTATTAAGATATTAACGAATGTGGCAAGCCGATGGCAGGATCCTGAATTTCAGAAACAAGCCCGAGATTCTTCTATTTTGTCGGCCTTGGACCAGATGAATCAATTACCTGTAGGTCCGGATGATATTGATTTTGAGAGGGTACTGAGTACCTTTATTGATCAGGTATCCCACGCCTTTGATGATCAGGATCAAGGCTTTGGATCTCAGACCAAGTTCCCGATGCCCCATTTGTTTCGAAGTATGTTAATGGTGCATCAGCAGCGCCCTGATTCGGGCCTTTTAGAAAAGGTGACAGGGACCTTGGATCGTATGGCGACTAGTGGCTTGTTTGATATGGTGGAAGGCGGCTTTCATCGTTATAGTGTGGATCCAGCTTGGAAGATCCCACATTTTGAAAAGATGCTTTATGATAACTTGGGGCTTGTTTGGCTCTATTTAGAGGCGTATCAAGTGACTGAGTCGCCTTTGTACTCTTATGTGTCTCGAGCCACTTTAGACTTTTTGTTATCGACTTTTTATCGTTCAGGTCAAGGCTTTTATACGGCCCTTGATGCAGGCGAAGTGGACCGGGAGGGCGAGTATTATGTCTTTGATCATGAGGACTTAAAGCAGCGATTATCATCGGAAGAGTTTGCGTATTTGGAAACACATTTTAATTTGAGTGCTGATGGTAACTTTGAGCATGGGGCCACTTTATTACAACAAGGCCCAGAGGGGACTTTTTGTTATGATTCGGCGATGTTTAAGCAGGTCCAAGCTCAACTTCAGGCCATTCGATCCACCCGAACGCGCCCTCATATGGATACCAAGCAGTTGCTTTCTTGGAACGGGCTTTCTTTGGGGGTATTGGCCAAAGCGTTTGAGGTGTTGGGTGATGAACGGTACTTGATCCATGCCCAATCACTGGCTCAATATTTACTTGATCACGCCTATCAAGAGGGCCGTTTGGTTCATGAGATTGTGGACGGACATGCTTTTGGTCGGGCAATTTTGGATGACTATGCTTTTTTGATTCATGGGTTATTACGCTTATATGAGGCCGATTTTAACCCGTCTTGGCTGGATTGGGCGCTTCAACTACAAGTCCAACAAGACCAATTATTTGGTGATGATGGGTCTGGTGGCTATTTTTTATCAGATGGCCAGGATCCAAATCTATTAATTCGGCAGAAGTCCTATGTGGAGGGGGCGGTATTATCTGGGAACGCGGTGGCCATGTTAAACCAATTGCATTTCTCTTCCTTGATGTTAGATTCAGATCGCTGGGATCAGGTTACGGGCCAGCTGAAGGGGCTATCTGGGGCCCTGAGTCAGCATCCTTATCAATATGCCGATAGTTTATGGGCCCTGGTCTATCAAAAGGCTCCTTCTTATGAAGTTGCCATGATCACAGGTGTTCAAGAGGGGGATCAATGCTCAATTTTAAAGGCCCTTCGTCAGACCTATTTTCCAAATAAAGTACTCAGTTTAGGCAATGAAAGTAGCCAAATACCCTTATTGGTAGGTAAAGTTCCCATCGAGGATCAGTTTTCAGTATATGTATGTGAACGAGGCACTTGTTATTCACCGGTTAGAGATGTACAGTCTTTAACAGATACCTTAGGTTTATAGGTTGGTGTACTTATACAAGTGTAATTTAATTTGGTTCTTGAATTTGGTTGATCGAATTTCTTGTTATGTTTATACCGATATGGTACCATTTAAGAATGGGTGAGCAGCAACGATTTAAATCCTTATTTAAACTGTTTCGTGAACGGGCGTCCTTGACCAAGTCGGAAGTGGCGCGTCGAATTCGAAAAACGGATGGTTATGTGCGTAAATTGGAAAATTATGGCTATACCCCACCGACCTTTGAGATATGTCAGCAGTTAATTACTGTTTTTGGGTTGAATCAAAATGAGTCATTGTTATTTTTAAGGCATGCTTTTTTGGAGCGAATTCAAAGCGAGTCCTTGTTTTATGAAAAAGTTCATGGGATTCAAGCGGGGCAGTCTTCGTCCAAGAAATCGTCGGTTTTGCTTGAGCTTCCTCAACAAATTGCTCAACTTGAGGGTTCTCAACAATCCAAGTGTACCTATTTGCTTCGCTGGTATACAGCGGGGCGTGAGGCGTGGATTACGCCTAAGATTAAAGAGATTTTATTTAATGTGATTGTGGATACTATTTCAGATTTTGGGAATTATTTTCAATCCTTGTCGATTAATGAAACGGGTGTTCAGCTTTTAGTGGATGTGGCGCCGTCTAGTAACTTACAAGATTTTATTCGAGGCCTTAAATTGTTCACGGCAGGGGCATTGAAAAATAAGGTGAAATCTTTGTCACACTTAAATGAACTTTGGAGTGAGGATGATGAAATTTTTACAGTGGGGATGCCCAGTGAACTAAAGGAGTTTGAGGTTTCTTATTCTGCTGAAGATTATGCGAAATTGGTGGCCAAGTCTGCCAATAAGAAATAAGATGTGTTTGGGTTGCTGAGAACTCAAGGACGCTAGTCTGAACGACGTTTGATGTTTTGTCTGATCATTAGGGCATTATTTCTATTGGGAGACGTTGGGAGTGTTGGTAAAAATACTTAGAATTTGGCTTAATATGAGACGGTTATTAACGGTCTAAAAAAAAAGACTGTGAAATTTCTTTGGAACCTGGTACGTTATAGAAATTGGAAGTGTTCAAAATTGTAGTTATTTGATTTTGATTATTATGAGGTTGAATGGGGTTTTTGGTGAATAAAAAGTATAATGTAGCGCTAACTGAAGAGATAATTATCTTTATTAGTATATTTAAATGGGTGTTATTAGCGGGTCTGATTGGTGCGGTTATCGGGTCCTTGACTGCGGGGTTTATTCATTTGCTTCATTTTTGTATTTATTTTTTTGAAACAGCGCCTACAAAGATGATAGTGTTGGCTCCGTTGGGCTTATTGATTAGTGCGGCGTTGATTTATTATGTCTCACCGGATTCGTCGGGACATGGGACTGAAAAAGTGATTGAGTCGGTTCATCAAAAGAGTGGGATGATTCGGTTTCGGGTTATTCCGGTTAAGTTAATGGCGACTATTGTGACGATTGGGACGGGAGGAAGTGTGGGGAAAGAGGGGCCTTGTGCCCAGATTGGGGCGGCCATGGCCTCATTTGTGTCACAACGATTTGGGTTTTCGGCAGCAGATCGAAAGAAATTGGTGATCTGTGGGATTAGTGCGGGTTTTGCGTCCGTCTTTGGGACGCCCATCGCCGGGGCGATTTTTGGATTGGAAGTCTTATTTGTGGGCAGTATCATTTATGAGGTATTGCTCCCGTCTTTTATGGCAGGTATGATCGCGTATCAGGTCTCGTCGATGTTGGGGGTGACTTATTCATATAACTTGTTATCTTTTGTGCCGGAATTTAGTCCTTTTTTCTTTGGCAAAGTGCTTTTGGCAGGCTTGTTTTTTGGGCTGATGTCTATTTTGTTTATTGCTATGCTAGAGCTGGGCCGACGAGGCTCTCAAAGTCTACGTGTTCACCCTTTGTTAAAGCCGTTGATTGGGGGCCTTTGTTTATGTGTGTTAGCTTTGGGCGTTTCGACCCAGTATATGGGTTTGGGGATGTCGGTCATTGATTCTTTGTTAAATGGGGCTATATTGCCGTGGTATGGGGCTTTGGTGAAGATGCTCAGTACGAGTATTACATTGAATTTTGGGGGTAGTGGAGGGGTGTTGACGCCTTTGTTTTTTGTGGGCGCGGCTTCAGGGGCAATTTTTGGGACTTGGGTCGGTGCCAGTTCAGCGATGTTTGCGGCCATTGGCTTGGTGAGTTTGTTAGCAGGGGCGGCGAATACGCCTTTGGCGGCGAGTATTTTGGCGGTGGAGTTGTTCGGTCCTGAGGTGGCTCCTTATGCCACCATCGCTTGTATTATTAGTTTTTTGATGACAGGTTATCGTAGTGTCTTTCAGTCTCAGGTGGTTTCGACCCAAAAGTCGCCGGCGATTTTGACGCGATCTGGGGATGATTTGGATCATCAAGATTTACATTTTGACTATCGGTCTCGTCGAATGATGGTTAATGGTCGACATATGTTACGGCGCTTTGGCTTTAAGGCTCGTGAAACGAAGTGAGTCTTACTTATTTTTTAATGATTTGATCCAAGGATAATTGGGTTAGTTTTTTGATGTGATGAATTAAGAACCAAAAGGCTAGACATGTGATGATTAAAGACGGTACCACAATCACTGGGTAGCTCAATGCGGTAAGTTTGCCTAGCTCTTGGTTAAAGGCCACTGAGCCAGTCGCACTATGGAGAATTTTTTTGGCTAAGATATAGTTCAAAATGGCGGATAGAAAAAAGGAGCTGGCAAAAATATAGGATGTTTTACTGATTTTGTCTTTAAATTGGGTCAGCTTTTGGCTCTTGATGAGTTGGCGATAGATTTTGAAGCTTTGGCAGGTTTGGTTAAAGATGAAGCGGATTACAGAGAAGGGCCGTTTGGTGGATATGAGAATGGCAATTCCAATACAAAGTGGGATCATGGCCTCTTTAATGGCGATAAGATCGCTATGTAGTTTGAGTAGGCCTATCACACCGGTGAGTAAGGTGCTCAATATCCCGATCACAGAAATAGGGTCAATTTTTTTCTTGATGATGTATTCAATGCCGCCCCAAGTGATGGGAAGACTAATGGCAATGATGAGTGCCCAAATGGGCCCTAAAATGGCGTCGGGGCTACATTTAATTAAAATAAATGCGGGTAAGAAGACATTGAAAATGCCTGATAAAATACTCATTAGGGGGTGTTGCTTGTTCATGGGGGCTTGTCCTGATATCAAGTTGAAGCGAGATTTTTTTTAGGTTGATAGACGTGTGTGGGGCTTAGTCTGCTTCTCTTTTGAAATATTATATATTATTTTTGTATATTTTTGAATATATCTAAATGGGTATGAGAGATGAGGGTGGGGTAAGCTATTGGTTTACTAGGTATGTTTTTTGGGTTAGTATGAGCAGCTAACTTATTTTAAGGAGGATTTTTTAATGTTGACTAAAGTACTTGCGTTACGTCATCAACGTCAAGGTTGGTATCAGCGATTTCAGGGTGATGATCCGTTAAAATTTGAATGTTCTCAAGGGGTTATTCAAGTTAGGATGATGCGTTTGGATCAGCGTTCTTCTCGAGTATTTCGGGGGAAGGTGGTTCAGTTGGAGTTAGGTTGTGATCGTTTGACCGAAAAGTTCCCTTATTTTATTGCATTTAAGAAACCCCCGGTAAGTGGATCTGAACCTCGTACTGATATATTCGTTTGTCCTGGTTCAACTTCAGCAGATATGGATTTTAAAGTCCAAAAAGATAGTCATCATATTCATGCCATGGTCCTCACTAAGGCGGGATCCGATGAGGGGCCTCAATTTTGTTTTCAAGCTCGTTTTAATACGGATCAGTATGTGCCCTTTTGGGAAAAGGATATGATTACATTTAAGGATGATCAAAGATATTATTCTCACCAGGATCGTCGTCTGAGGGTCCCTGAAGATTTGCTTCAATTACTTTCTTGTCTTAAATTAGTTTTTCAAGATAATGAGTTGATTCCAAGATACTTGCCTTCAGAGCCTGGTAAACGTCGGCGGGTCTAACTGTTGAATTAATGCACTATGGATTGCGTTCCCTCTGATCATGACCTTGTCGCCCCCGTTCGGGCTTTGTATAATGCCTAGTGATGAGTAAATTACTGGTTTGTTTAGGAAATACGGGTGATCAATACCTAAAAAATCGTCATAATGTGGGATTCATGGTGGCGGACCAGCTGATCCATGATTTTGGATTGCTTAAAGATAGTGAGAAACAACAGGCTTGGCAGTATAAGGGGTTGATGGATGGCGTGCCAGTTCGGGTCATCAAACCACAGACCTTGATGAATTTGTCTGGTGTGGCGACCCAAAAAGTGGCCCATTACTATAAGATCGATATTGCCGATATTATTGTGGTCTTTGATGATTTTGTCTTGGACTTGGGCCAGGTCCGTTTACGGGAACGGGGCTCAGCTGGGACTCATAATGGTATGCGCTCTGTGATTCAAGTGCTCGGTAGCCCCGCCATTACTCGCCTTCGGGTTGGGGTGGGTCCTAAGCCTTCGCAATTATCTGCGTCTTCATTTGTCTTATCCGACTTTTTGGATCGAGAATCAGATCACTTGGCAGTGGGTGTTTCTAGGGCGGTGGATTGTTTACAGGTTTTGATTAAAGAGGGCCCAGGCAAGGGGATGTCACAATTTAATACGCCTGTTGCTAATGGGCACTAAGGCTCTTGCTACTTTTTTTGAAGACCAGTATCGTCTTGCTAAAGAGGTGCTTGATCCCTATGATTGTTTTAGTAACGAGCCTGATTTTCAACGCCTGATTCCCTCTTTATTGAACCCCAATAGCCAACGCTTTTTTGATGCTTATCAGCGCTTACCTTCATTGTCAGTGACCGGTCTTTTATTGGATCAGGATATCGTGACGATTTGTACAGATCCTTTGGATGATGAGCAGGCTGAGCAATTGAAAGGGGCTTTGATGGGCGCTTCGCCGTGGCGAAAGGGGCCTTTTCAGGTGGGGCCCGTCTTGGTGGATACTGAATGGCGTTCAAATCTGAAATGGGACCGGATTCAGCCAGTTTTACCTTCTCTTAAAGGTAAACGGGTCTTGGATATTGGTTGTGGGTCGGGCTATTATATGGCTCGCTTGGCTGGACTAGGGGCTGACTTAGTGCTTGGGGTTGACCCCTCGCCGTTATTCTGGTTCCAGTTTTTGATGATGCAACAGTATGCTCAATGCTCGTCATTGGCTTATTTGCCTCTTCGTATGGAAGCGCTGTCTATACGACCAGCTGCCTTTGATGTGATTTTGTGTTTGGGGGTTTTGTATCATCGCCGATCTTTGTTAGAGTGTCTGTCCCAGCTGAAGAAAATGATGGGTCCTGATACGGTGTTGGTTTTGGAGACCTTGGTCTTGGAAGGCGATCATATCGATTACCTATTACCTGGGCCCCGTTATGCAAAGATGCCCAATGTCTATTATATTCCAACTCTATCTTGCTTAAAAGTTTGGCTTCATCAAGCGGGGTTTTCATCTGTAGAGTGTGCTTCTGTTTCGGTGACGGATCATGAGGAGCAACGACAAACGGAGTGGATGACTTATGAGTCTTTGGGCCATTTTTTGGATCCTAAAGATGGGTCCTTAACGGTGGAGGGATGGCCGGCACCACGACGGGCGGTATTAAAAGTGAGCTTGTAACTGTGATGTCTCGGTATATTGCTCATCTTTTACTGGACAATCGCGTTAAAATTTACTACTATTGAGTCACGATTTCATATCGGAGGCCGGTGTAGCTCAGTTGGTAGAGCAACT
>PBBE01000003.1 GCA_002716485.1 Actinomycetota bacterium | reverse complement strand
TGATTTCTGACTGTGTTTGATCTTCGCTTTTGAGTGGCTCTCCTTTTTTTGTTTGATTGATTTGTTCTTCAAGTGCTTTGATTTGCTCTTTATAGCTTTTAATATGGGCGTTGTTTTTTTTGATGTCGTTTTCTTCTTTCTTTAATGCCCGCTCTTCAATTTTTATTTCATCTTCTTTTTGTTTGATTTCGCTTGTTTTTTTATCGATATCAAAGGGAAGTTCAACTTGGTGTTGTTCAATTACTTTACTCCAACTGTCACTCATTTTGCCGATGTTTAGTTCAAATTTTTCTTGACGGGATTGATTAAATGTGGGTTGAAAGATTTTTTTTGGGACGGTTGATGTTGGGGCCGCATATTTTTCTAATAGTTTTTGGCGCTGTGTGGTGTTTTCGATATCTATAAAGTCTAATTTATCGTCTTTAATTGCCTTTTTTAGTATACCTAGCATTGTAATATCGTTGCTAATTTGTTTGGGGTCTTTATTTGAAGCAAATTGATTTCTTAGTACATTTTCTAGCTCTTCATTTTTTTCTTGAAGAAGTTGTGTAACCAGATTATACATGCGTTCTTTTTTGTTTCCTGTAATGTGTTGTGACTTGGTGATTGCAAAAAAGATATTGGATTGGAAATTTTCGATTGTATCATCACCGAATAGATCGTAGATAGTTCTTAATGGGTCTAATACATCTTCTGCTTTTCCAATGGTGAATGCGTCATAGGGAAGGGTTAATACAACCGACTGGACTGATTTTGATTTCTTGATGGCTATATCAATACCAAGTGAACCACTAACTTCATGGAGTTCACCTTCTGTATCTCGGTAACCAGGGCAATCGACTAGAAAACTCTCACTAAAAGGGACTTGAAACCCTTGGGGGAATTTTGTCCCAGACTGTGAGATGTTGACGCCGATTTCTGCGGTATCAACTTCACTTTTTTTGCTTTCGATGTATACTCTGTCTTGATCGTTATAGGCCAGCTGATGTCCTAAAATTAAGTTCATGGTGGTGCTTTTTCCGGCACCGGTGAGACCGAGAAATAATACTAAGTTTTTGTTGGTTAGATTATCGGTAGCGACTCGTGCCTTTTCTAGTAAATTAAATGACTCACGTATGGTTTCCATGCTTTCTCCATTTGGAATGTTAATTTTGTAATTGAGTCCTAGTACTTCGATTTGAAGGATGTCTTTTGCACAAGGATATGCATATTGCTCATTGAGTTGTATGATGGCGTTATATAGCTTAGGATGTGTTTTCTTTAGTGCATTAAACCTAGCTTCAGTATACGTGTCATTAAATAAATGAGTTTTAAGTGATTGATATAAGGCATCATCCCCTTTAAGACTATCTTCAATCTCTTTTTTTAATTGTGTAATAATTTCTTGGGTGGATTTTTTTCTGGGGGGTTTTTCATTGGCTTTACTGGCTTTTTTTGTTTGAGCTTGCGTTTCATCAAATAGAATGTCTTGTTGTTCGTGTAGTGCTTGAATTAATAATGTATAAATCTCTGGTGATTCTAGTTGTAAAGAAACTTCAATATTTAAGATAAGTTCAAGAATGGATATGGCGGCTTCTTTATTTTGTTTATTGATTGATTTGATTAGTTGGTTTGTAAATTTGGGAGAGGTGTCAATTTGACTTAACAGGGCTTTTAAAGCATCGGATTGTTTGGGTTGACGTTGGGATGTATTCTTTATGGGGATAATATGGCTTGGATTCAAGAATGTCATAGGGCCTTCTAATTGAATATCGCTTTTAACATCTTTTCTTTTTGTTTCTCCTTGTTGGGTGGGTTTGGCCCAGTTAGCGTGCTGTGTTTTTTGTGATTGGGCTCCAGATAAGTTTGTATTAATTCGGTGCATGATAATTCTCCTGTTTTTTATTGATTTTAATTAGCTATTACTGAGTTAAATTGTTGTCAAAATAAGGGTTGTTTATTTTGAATAACGTTGGTCTTTGATTAGACTTGATGACTATACGTATCGTGACCTCCTTTTTTTTTCTTTCTCAAATTTTTCTTCCAGTAGCGTGAGTTTGGTCGTTAATAAGCGGTTTTCTTTTTCTAGGATGTTTAGCTTGTTTTTTAATGATGTATTACTATCTACCAGCCGTTTATTTTGTGTGTCGCGCAGTTTAAGGAGGTCTTCTTTAAAGGATGTTTTTATGTCAGTTATTTCAGCAGCAAGTCTTGTTTTGAATTCCATTTTTAACGTCTCTAAGTCGATGGCTTGTTGCAGTTTGCTGTTCTTCAATACCTCATTTAATGTTTGAATTTTTTGTAGTGCTTCTTTCTGTTCATTTGGGTCTTTTGTTGTATGGATTTTTTTAAAATGATTGGCTAATACCATGTCGGGTTGCTGTAATAGGTCTTTGATTTTGGTTCTTTCGAAGATATTGATACTAAGATCATTGGCGTATTTTTCAATAATTGCAGGGCCGTGACGGTGTGTGTATAGCTGGACATATATGGGGAGGACCTCTGTTTTGGTAGCTAATGTTTTTTTGAAGTAGTTGTTTAGAAAGCGCTCTTTGTCGAATTGGACTTCTGGGCTCTTGAGTTCTGCAATTTCACATAATTGTTTGGATACTTTATCGTGAACTTCTTCCTTAGTAACTTCAGTGATTTTTTGTTGAAATTGCAGGATGTTATCCGACATACATTTACAACTTATAGATAGTTGATGCAAGTGTTCTCTGATTTCACTCTCTTCCTTAGAATATGTCTTTCCTGAGCGTTGTTTTTGCAAGATAAAATTTTTGATAGTGATAATCAATGGTCCCATGAGATCATTGGGTTCTGCTAATTTACTGTTAAGATTTTCGAGTAGACCTTTGATTTCACGTAGGTTTTTTTTGTCTAGGGTGCTTTCATTGAGCTGTGTGCTGCATTCTGTGAGTAATTCTAAGAGTTGCTTTGTTTTGGTCTTTGTATGGATTTCTTTTTGTATATTTTGGATATTGGATTTAAGTTGATCCCTTATTTGGATAACCATGGATTGGGGGGGGGGTATTAATTTTATTGCTTGGGTATCAAAGGTATTGCTAGAGCTTGGTCGTATCATTTTTATTCTCCTTTGTCTTGGTTGATGCATTCATGGAATTGGCTATGAATTTCTAGTTTTGTTGCGCCATATTTTCTTATTTTCCACATTTTGGGTTCGAGTAACTCTTTGGCATGGGCATGGGCTGTTGTTTTCTGGGAATTTAAAAAATGTTGATCTGATCGGATTTCCTCTAAAAATGGTGTTGGGTTTGAATGATCGAGAATCTGGCTGACTTCAGGACTTATTTTTAGGGCATTTAATTTTAGCTTGGGGTTTAAATTAATTAGATCGGTACTGGTAACTTGGATCGGATTGTCTTTATCCGTTGATTTTAATAGGAGTTTATTTTCTTCTTCACGTAATATTTGATAGTCTTGCCCCTGAATAGTGATCATAGACTCATTTATATGACTCATTACGGTTTTTTGGACAAATAGGGGGGAGAATTGGTATGCTTGTTCGATGTAAATACTGATGCAAGGTTGTTGGTAATCAATAAAATATCCCATTTTGGTGGTTTTATGTTCAATTTTAACGAGCCCTTTGCCTGTGATAGAGAATTGAATTTCTTCTTTGTTAGTTTCGGTGTCGATATTCACATCTTCGTCTATTAAGCGAGCTTGATCGCCTAATACTCGTTTAATTTCATCACTATCTTGTAAGCTATGTCCTGTTATTTTCGTGAAGCTCTTTTTACTGCTTTTTTTGTGTCTGCTACTGATGATTTTATTTTTAATGCCTTCTAAAGTCTCGGATATGGATGTACGACCTGTTTCTCTTATCTGATTATTGATGATGCTGGCTATTTCTTGTGTTTGGTCTTTACCGGTTTCGTCTTGAATCCCTTGTTCTAAGGATTGAATGAGATGATCGATTGTTTCTTCGGATATATCATCACGTATTCCCTTTAATTGCTCGATTGCTTTTTGGGTTTGATCTTCAACTCCGCTTTCTTTTTCTTCTGATTGTCTAGTTTCGCTGGATATACTATGTCGATCGGTTTTACTATTGCTATGGCTTTCTGAATCACTTTTGCTAGATTGCGCGCGACCGCCCTTTTGATTACTACTACTTTGATGTTTGGTATCGCTATGACTGGTATTCTTCTTATAGGAGGCTTTGACTTTGCTTTTTAAAAATGGGACAGATGCCTCTACACTGACTTCGCCACTATATAAATCTGAGGTTGTGTCGGTTTCTGATGATCCGCTTGTTTCTTGGGCTGACCAATTTGTTTCATCAAGGTTAATATTAGAATGTGATTGACCTGTTGTGTGGGTGTTGCCAGTTTCGTTTTGTGATACTTTGGCCTCTTGTTCAATTTTCTTTTCGCGGTTACTTTTGATTCTTCCCTGGGTATGGGTTTGGCCTTGACTTTGATTTAGGCTGAGTAAATGACTGATTTGATCTTGTTGCCCTTCTTCGGTTCGTTGACTTAGGTTCATTACTTGACTTAGGTGAACCCCCTTTGTATCGCAGTGTTTTTGTTCGTTAAATTGGCCATGTTCTTCTTCTTTTTCTTGCTCTTTTTGTAACCCTTTTTTATGAGTCTTCCCTGTTTCATGATATTTTTCTCGTTCTAAGGAGGTTTGATCTTGCTGGGTTTTTTTATGGGAGAGGCCTTGAGAGTAGGTGTTTTTAATATCATTTTGACTAAATTCTTTGAGCTCATAGCTTCGAAGACGTTTGCAGGATACTTTCTGTTCTTGGCTTACTTTGACGAGATGGGTGCCATAGGCATTTGATACAAGGGTGGGGTCGCCTACTGGGGTGGAGGCTATATTTCGAAATGGGCCTTTGAATGTTCGGGATTGTCCATTTTTGTTTTTTCTGGCTTTAAACCCATGGAAGACAATCCATCCTTGTAAGTCATTTGATAAAAAGAATTTTAATTGATTATGGTTACTTTCAGAGTCATCTTTGAAACATTCTGGTTTTTGGATGAATTCTTCTTCGATTGGGTGGTACCCGTGGTAAAATAATGTATTTGCAAGGGCGTATCTGAAGTAAGTGTTTTTAGATAATCGGTCTAAAAAGGTTGCTTCTGTATCGGTGTCAGAGACAAATGACTCCATATATAGCCCAGGTTGATTTTGGGTAATAAAGATATGTTGAATAGGTGTCTCGGGTGTATCTGTGTTGATCGGTCTTAGTTTAAATTCAAGTTCATGATCATTTACTTGAATTTCTATGGGTAGGGGGTAACTGGTAATATTATCTCCTTCGTTGTATGGATTGCTTTGACATTGCATGAACTGAATGTTTTTACTTTTAAAAATGTGTTCAATAATGGCGAGTTCCATGTTGCCACCAAGGACATCATCCAATTCATTAGCAACGGATCCGGAATAAACAAGGATGAGTTCTTGAGTTGGAGTTAATTCTTGATCCTTTTTGAATAACTCCTTAAATAATGATGTTTTTTGTAATCTTGTCTGTATTTCGCTTTTTGAGTGATTTCGACCAATGAGTTGTCTTATTTGTTGGCTTTCTGTCATTAACTTGGGTAGTCCAGACTTTGTTAGTTGGTTTTGATCTTTAATGGAATGAATCCAGTGACTTATGTAATCAATAAAGAATTTATTAAAGGACTTAGATTGGTAATGATCTTTTAGAAATTCGGCTATATGACCTCTTAATCTGGTAACTGTGATTTCGCTTTTTTTGTAGCATCGAATCATCTCCTTGTTTTCTAGAATTTCGATGGATCTGAGTCCTTTTCTCATGACATTAAATAAGGCATTTACATCGGCGGGAACGCCTTTCCATTGGAGATGTCCAGGGACGGTTATTGTGTTTGTTTTTTTGATGCTTTCTATGTTAGTGGCGATTATTTTTTTCATTATCTTTCTCCTTGTTTTAAATCATTTATTCTGGTGGTGATGGACAGGTTTCGGTACCTTTTAGATCATTTTTATTTTCATCTTCATTTTGTTCTTCATTTTGTGTTTCTTCGGCTGGATCTATTTTTGTTTCTTCTTTATTTAGCTCATCGCTTGATAAGGGCTCAGCGTTTGGATGCTCTTGTTCTTCAAGCTCTTTGAGTTTTTTTATGTTTTCACTAAGTTGTTTTAGAAATGGGTCTAGTTCAGATAAGGGGGGGGTGGAGGTGAGGTTTTTTTGGCGCCATTTTTTTTCCTTTTCGTTATCTAGGGCTTTTTTTAATGAATCTATTTGTCGCTCTTTGAGCCCTTTTGGGGACTCTTTAGGAAGGTGCCAATGAGTAAAAGGGTCAGCTGCATCGAGTTGATGATTAATGTCTTGAATGATGAGCGGGTGTGACTTAGGTGCTTCATTTATGTTTGTTTGTTGTTTCTGCCCATCGCTTGAAAGTTCGTAAAGCGCTTCTTTGCTTTGATTTTTCTTGGGCTTGCTGTGATTGTCATAGCACATTCGACGGCCTTCAAAGAATCCTTTAGTAGCACCGCCTATTGTCGTGGGAATGCTAACTTCAGGACCAAAGGGTGCGCCCATTAAGCCCCATTGGGCGGATCTTGTCGCCATATAGGCAGTGTGACACATATATGCTTTTACGTAACTTTTGGGGTTTTGGGTATCTAATCGGGTATGTTTGGGTGTGTAATGAAGGGTGATATCCGTAGCGGTATCGATTAAGTACCCTTTAAAATCAAAACTTTTGATACATCGTTGGATGAATAGAGTACTTGATATATGGGCGACAGTAGTTGCGATTAGTTTTCGAGCTAGACTGGGCATATCGCCTTCAATTTTGCTTTTAACGGCACTTTGGATGACTTCACTTAGGAATCCTTGAGCTAGCTTTGGTCTCCAATTGACATGGTTTGTAGGGATTAATCCAACGCTTTGAATATTAACAGCTGTTAGGCCATCAGCTTGAGCAGAAGTTAGTGTTTTAACCGTATCTATTATATCTGTTTTGATTTTTGCTTTTTGTTCATCTTTTAATTGTTCTTGTTTTATAGTCTGATCATAATAGTAATGATCCAGACTATTGAAGGGTCGTAATGTTGGACCTGTATTCTGCTTAGCTATGTCAAATAGTGGGCCTTTTTCTTTTAGAAACTCATTGAATTTAGTCGTGTCCAATTTTTCTATTGGGCTTTGGGATCCGTACTTAGATTGATCGCTATGGTTCTTCTTTTCAACGGATGTTAATGAGTGGCTTTTTTTTTCTTTGATATCCAATTTTTACGCCTCCTTTCTTTAAATTTGTTTATATAACTAAACGTTAATGATTTATTGATGGTGTATCAATATGAAAATAGTCATTTGTTAATGTGATGAAAGTTACTTTTTTGTGTGAAAAAGGTCATTTGAAGGGGTGAGAAAAGTGATTAATAACATAGAGAAAAGTAATATTAGTGTGTGAAAGGGGTCATTTAGTACTATAACTAAGGTCATATTTGAGTTTGCAAATCTGTTTTTTTAGAAACATTAGTATCAGTGTCTGCGCATGTGATTTTCGATCGACTGATCTTTAAAGAAAAGAATTTCTTGATGGTGACTTGGAATCTATTGAAACTAAAAGATTTGAAAATTTGATTTATTTGTTAGATTTGTATGAGAAAATTACATATTAATTAGATTTTGATCAACTATGTTAAGGGTGTTTTGTTTATGATTATTTCTTATTTTGAAGCTTTTTTATTGTTGATAGATATAGCTGGGCTTTCTATGGGTTTTTAGTTGATTAAAGGGGGCGGCTATTGTTTGTTTAGAGCGGTATTGGTTGGGTTTTAAGAAAGCAACGTTATCAATGATCTAGGTCGTTCTTGTTATCGCAGGTTTACGTCAAAAGTAGCAGATAAATATTTTGACTATCAGGATTAGATTAGATCTTTATTGATTGCTGAATCAGGGCGTTATTTGGGGGTAAGTGCTTGATTACATGAGCAGCTGATGTTACCTGATCACAATAAGTGGACTCGACTTTTTTCAGAGATATTAGGGATTAAAATTTTAGTTTTGAATCCGGCTGGTGACTGGATGGTACCATCATTACGAATTGGTTAGTATGAGAATTTAAGGCTGTATCGGTGTTATTGAAATGGTAATCATTATGATTTGTTATTATTGAGATTGAGTTAAGAGGCCAATACTTTATTGGGTGACTGGTAATGAATCACTTCTTTCGCAGAAGCAAGGCCGGCGATTCTGGCGAGTGTTCGATATAAGGGTAAGCATGGGTCGGGTTGAATTCCACAGATCTCTTTTTGAGGACATTGATTAAATGTATCATTACAGATTTTCTTGAATTCCATTCCTTTGGAATTGAGATTGTCTCGGTTGGATTTGTTGGGATGAAATCGATAAAAGCCACCTAGAAAATGGTTGGTGATTTTGTATATACAAACTTCGCTGGTACCATTGTTGATTTGTGACATGCTAGGCACGCCTTCTTGTAATAGAAAATGATGGATTGGGATTGATTGTTTTCCTTTTTGGAGTTTATTTCGTGCTTTTCGGTTTAGGTTAATAATATCGTTGGGGTCTTCAATTGGCATGACGCCCATGCCATAGGTCCCTGAATTGGATTTTAAAAATAAAAAGGGCTTTTCATTGATATTGTGTTCTTTGTATTTTTGTTTGATCTGGCTAAATAACATGGCGGCATGGTCTGCTAGGCGTTGTTGGTCATCTTTTTGATTGATATCCACATCCAAGACATTGCTATATAGACAAGAAAATTGCCAGGGGTCCATTCCCATTTGATAGGCAAAAGATGAAATAATCGCATTGGCGATATTAAAGTGTGAGGATTTGAGTCGCTTATGCCAGCCAGCGATGGGGGGTGGATAGACGGGGATATCGAATTGGTCGAGAATTTTTGGGTGTCCGGTACTCAAGTCGTTATTTAATATGATGAGATCGATGGGTGTTTTAGGCTCATTGAGAACGTGTTCTAATGGTGAAAAAGATAAGCGATGCCCTTTTTCACTTTCTAAGATGAGGGGCTCTTTGTTGTCTAGCGTACTGAGTAGGCAGTGAAAGCCTGCTGTTTTGATCATTTCTTGTAAGACATAAATATTTTCTAGGTACCATTTATTTCGGGTATGGCTTTCGGCGATAATTAAGATATTTTGGCAAGAATCAACACGGTTTTGAATGGCATTTTTTAGGGTGGATTGGATGTCGTTGATGGCCAGTTGGCAAATATTATTAAATCCGGCTGGAAAAAGGTTGGTATCCACGACGGCCATTTTGAAGGGCGCGACTCGAATATCCACGGATAAGTACAGGGGAAGCTCTAGTGGGTGCTCTTGTTCATTGAGCCACTCATTTATTTTGGGTTTGTTTTCAGCCAATTCTAAGGCACATTGGGTTAAGAATGCATTGCTCATATGGGCTCATAGTAGCTTGTTTTGATGGGTTTCTCAAGGGGTGGGCTTGGATTGGTACGGGCGGGGGTATATCTTCTCATTTTAATTTGAAATCGCTATAATTGGTGTTATGGGTACTTGGCGTCGATTTATAATAGTAATGTGCGTATTTTTCTTAGTGTCTTCTGAGTTATATTCAAAGGTAAACTTAGACGATCCTATCAACTTTCATGTGGATACGATTCGGTATTCATATTCGGGTAATTTTAAAGCATTAATTAGTGTTCCGATCCCCATTAAGACCCATCCTCAACCGGATAAGTATCCGGTTATTATTTATAATTATGATGAATATTATGACATGTTAGGCCCTAAAGCGTCTTTGAAGCGGGGATATGATATTTTGGCGTTTATGCGTAAGTTTAATGAGTGGGGCTATGCATGTATCGTGCCTATGGATCGGTTTCGAAAAGTCCATGCGATTAATGGGGCGTTGGATTATGTGATGTCAGATCCACGTTTTGATCATGATCAAGTGCATATGATTGGTCATTCTGAAGGGGCCTTTTTGGGCTTGTTTACGATTAAAGAGTTTCCAAATATTCGGAGTATGATTTTATTGGCTCCTAACAACTTGTATTCGTCGGGTCGGGTTTCTTTGTCGAACTTGCTGCGAGAGCATAAGCAAATTGATGTTCCAATGCTGATGTTAGGGGCCTCTAAAAGTAAAGGTTATCGACGTCAAAATGAAAAGATTGTCTATCGGGTATTGAAGCAGTTGCAACCGGACTTGGCGTATTTGGGCTACGGGGTGAACCCTAGGTGGTATTTTAATACCAAGCATTTATTTATGAAAGAAGTGAACGATTTTTTGTATCGTAATTCTGGCCCTAGAAAGGACAATTCTGATGAGAATTCGAAATCATACTAACCCGTTTAACTATTCGACACGACTGTCGCCTTTAGACTTAACGGATATTTTTGGTAACTTGCCTCAGCGACTATGTCTTGAAATTGGCTTTGGTCGAGGGGTTTTTTTGCGGCGTTTTCCTGAGATATTTCCGAATGAACATTTATTGGCCGTGGAATTAAGGCCTAAGATGGTGAGTGACTTTATTGATCGACATGTGATTCCTGATGGGGTTCATGTGATGCAAGGTAATGGCGAAATTATTTGTGAAGATGGGATTGCTGATGGCGCCCTTGACCGTCTTTTTGTTTTTCATCCTGATCCATGGTTGAAGGGGCGTCACCAAAAGAGGCGGGTCATTAATCCTGGCTTTGTGGATATTTTGACGCGTAAATTAAGCTCAAGTGGGCAATTGTATTTATCTACAGATGTTGCGTCTTTATGGGAAGATATGTCGGATATTTTAACGAGTCGGGGTTTTGTTTGTGATGCCGATCCGTTATTTTGGAAAGAAAAATACGAGTCTTTTTGGAATGCGTTTAGTGAGCGGGATCAACGGTCTTTATTTTCAGGGACTTGGTCATTAACTTGAATTATTTTAAAGGGGAGTTGTGTCGGGGTGGGTGAGCACATAACAGGTGCTTCTGCCCATTCCTTGGCTTTTGATGATGCCTTTGCTGACTAGGTCTACTAGTTCGATATGGGCTGTTTTATGGGAGACGCCGAATAATTTTCGATAGGTTTTGTTTCGGATAGATTGGGTTTTTTTGATATGATTAATGGCCTTTTTTTGTCGCTTATTAATAGTGGCAGGAGGGAGGTTGCTAGGCTGTGATAAGTCGATATTTTGCTGGGACGGGGATGGAGATGGCGGAATTGTTGGATTAGATGAAACAGTAAAAGGAGTAGGGGTAGGAGTAGGAGTAGGAGTAGGAGTAGGAGTAGGAGTAGGAGTAGCTGCGACATTGTTTGTTTGGGGCGTGTACTCGGATTGAGTTTGGAGACTTGAAGGGGCCTCACTTGGATTGCTTTCGGTTAGATCTAACAATTCTGAGGTAAGTTCTTGTAGGGTTTCTTCCTCCTCGTCATCTGTATTAACTTGAGGGGGGTCGCATAAGGGGATGTCTTTAAATATATCGTCTGATTCTTTATTGATTTCTTTGTCATCAAATAGTGCTAGTTTTGGAGTGGCGCCTTCCATTACATAACATGCGTTTTTATAGTAGTAGGGTTTGTTATGGGACTCTGGGATTTCGATCATTAAGATTACTTTTTCATTTTTTTTGAAAAAAGAAACGTCAATATTAAATTGGGGGCTACAATAGCTTTGGACCAAGTTTTCGACCCATTGCCGGTCGATAAAGGTGCCAGAGAGGTGGTAGTTGTTAAGGTCAACCCCAATAATGGCAGTGCCGCCTTTGTTATTGGCAAAGGCCACTAATGTTGGTCCTAAGTCATCGGTTTTTTTGATGCTGCCAAAGAATTTATTGCTGGCATTTTCACCTTTTTTCATATCGTTTAGGATGCGGTTCCAAGTCATTTGGGTAGGTCCTTTTTTAGATGATTAAATTTTTAAGAGTACTTATGAATAGTATACAGGAAATTGGTTAAATTCGATATGATTATTTTTTTGAGTTAGATCATGGTTATTTGTGATGATTCTTGCTGTGTGCTAGGGGTTTAATGGGGGCCTTTAAGTGACTTGCTTTTTTAGGAGATGCTAGTGCTTGTATGTTAAGATGGATTGCCTGGACATATGAAGGGCGAGTGAGCTTATTACGATAAAACAGGGGTAGACGATGTATGTTTTTTTGAATCAATTGAAAGCGATGCATGGAAATTTTACTAAGGGGGAAGATGATATTTTTCTTTATCATTATGAGCGGCGTCATTCGTCGCAGCATGGTGAGGATGGCGTTTTAGAAAAAATATTCGAGGTCATTGGCACAACGAATAAGTATTATGTCGAATTTGGTGTTGAAGATGGTCGTGAATGTAATGTTAGGTATTTGAAAGAGCATCATGGCTTTCAAGGGCTTTTGATGGATGGGGGGTATGAAAATAAGGATATTAATTTACAAAAGGCCTTTATTACGGCTGAAAATATTAATTCACTATTTGAAGATTATCATGTGCCAATGGCCTTTGATTTGTTATCCATTGATATTGATTATAATGATTTTTGGGTTTTTCAGGCCCTTTCGTCATCCTATCAACCCAGGGTGCTTGTATTAGAAATAAATGCCTCGATTTCGCCAGATTTAGATCAAACGGTGCCTTATGACCCGAAACAGTCATGGGATGGGACACGCTATTATGGGGCGAGCTTGTTGGCCATGACGCGCTTGGCTCGATCGAAGGGGTATGAACTTGTTTATATGGAATCATCTGGTACCAATGCCTTTTTTATTCAGCAGGAGATTTTAAGTGCATTGAAACTACGGTTTTATAAGCAGGGTGATATTCGATCTTTATATCGTTACCCGGCTTATGGGCCACGATTGATTAGTGGTAAGATCGGTCCTGTCCTTTGTAAGGGGCACCCAAAGGGGCCTCTTAAGCGACCTTTTGTGTCATCAGGTCTTTAAGTTTTTTCGCCTTAACCCTTGCTTTTTATGGTCTTGGTTTGTGACTGCTTATGCATTGACGGGTTAAATTTGACCTGTTAATCTTTGAAATTATGAAGGTGTTAATTATAGGATCTGGGGGCAGAGAACATGCCATAGGCCGGCAGTTGCAAGGCTCAGAAGCACTGGAGGCGCTTTATTTTGTGCCTGGTAACCCGGGAACCGCTCAGATAGGTACGAACTTAGATGGCAAAGATACGGATTTGCCAGGCTTGCTTTCTCTTGCTAAAACCCATGATATTGATTTAACGATTGTGGGCCCTGAGGCCCCCTTGGTGGCGGGGATTGTGGATTTATTTGAAGCCAATAATTTGCCCATTTTGGGACCTAGTAAAGCGGCTGCACAAATAGAGGGGTCTAAGCAATGGGCCAAGGCCTTTATGCAGGAGTATGGCATTCCCACGGCGGCGTATGAACCTTTTGATGATTATGATCGAGCGGCATCCTATGTGAAGGCGCAAACCCAATTTCCCTTGGTGGTCAAAGCAGATGGCTTGGCGGCTGGAAAAGGGGTGGTGGTCGCTCAAACCCAAGATGAGGCATTAGATGCCCTTCGGTATTGCTTGAAAGAAGACGGCTTTGCTGAGGCTGGTGCCCAGGTCGTGATTGAGTCGTTTTTAACTGGTCAAGAGGCCTCTATTTTTGCGTTTTGTGATGGTGACACTTGTCAGCCTATGGTCCCTGCTCAAGATCATAAGCCGATATTTGATCAAGATAAAGGGCCTAATACTGGCGGAATGGGTGCTTATTCGCCTGCGCCATTGGTCAGTAAGGAAATTGAACAAAAAGTCTTAGAGCAGGTCTTTAAGCCGGCCATGGCGGGCTTTAAAGATCGAGGATGTCCTTATAAGGGGATTTTATATGCTGGATTAATGATTGATGGGGATACCGTTAATGTGGTGGAATTTAATGCTCGCTTTGGGGATCCAGAGACTCAGGTGGTCTTGCCACGACTTCGTTCGGATTTGCTTGAAGTGTGTCAGGCATGTGTTGCTGGGACCTTGGATCAAGTGTCATTGTCTTGGCGGGAATCGTCGGTGGTTTGTGTGGTCATGGCGTCAAAAGGGTATCCAGGCGCTTATGAGAAAGGCAAGTTGATTCAGGGGATCGACCTTGCAAATGAATCAGCGAATTGTCATGTGATTCATGCAGGTACTCGCTTAAATCAAGAAAATGCCTATGAGACGAACGGGGGACGAGTTTTAGGCGTGGTGGCCATGGCAACGGCCCTTGAGCAGGCCATTCAGTTGGCTTATGAAGCGGTAAAACAGATTGATTTTGATGGGGCATATTATCGTCACGATATTGCCGCTAAGGCCCTTAAGCCGGTTTAAGCGTCGCTATAGCAGTATTCCCAATTTTTGTGCATGACATGATAGCCTTTTTGGGCCAGTTCGGATTGGATCTCTTCGAGGTTTCGATGGTCAGAGATATCGAATTGGGACTGTTCGTCTTGGCCACTATAGCCGCCAGGTGAGGTATTGGATTCCGCTGACATGGTGGTAATACCAAGGGGGATGAGTTGGGAGCGTAGTGTGGCGGGTTCTCTTGTGGATAGGGTGATGCCAATATCAGGGAAGATCAGTCGAAAGGCCGTGATGAGTTGGACCAGGTCCTTATCGTTACACTCGATGGCTGCTTGATAATCGCCGATCATGCCTTTAATACGTGGGAAAGAGACACTGTAATGGGTTTGCCAGTAATGGGTTTGTAGGAAGTGGAGGTGCTCAGCTAATGCCACCGCATCGAAGCGCCATTCGCTTAGGCCTAATAAAATCCCCAAGTTAATTTTGTACATGCCCGCTTTGGCGGCCCGTTCTGGGGTTTGGAGCCGGTATTCATATCGGCGTTTCTTACCGTATAAGTGATGACGTTTATAGGCGTCAGGGTGATAGGTTTCCTGATAGACGGTTAAACTATCACAGCCGTGGGAGAGCATGGTTTTATAGTCGCTTTGTTCCAGAGGTTGTACCTCAATACCTACTGATGAAAAATATCCTTTGGCGATTTGGGCTGCCTTTGCAATATAGTCTGCATCAACACTTTTGGGGGCTTCTCCAGTGAGAAGTAATATTTGTTTGAAGCCTTTTTTTTGGAGTAGCTCACATTCTTGGTGGATCTCGTCCGAGCTTAAGGTATGGCGTGGGTAATCAAAGGATTGGCTGAAGCTGCAATAAGTGCATGTGTTATGGCATTCGTTGGATAAATATAGGGGGATAAATAATTGCATTGTACGACCGAAGCGTTGGATGCTTAGGGAGTGGCTTCGTTGGGCCATTTCTTCCAGGTAAGATTGGGCGGCCGGTGATAATAATACGGGTAAGTCATGATAGCTAAGGTGACGTTTATTGAGGGTGGATTCAACTTGTTGCTTGCTGCTTCTGAGGCAGCGGTCTAGGGTATGATTAATATGGGGCGTATTAAGGGAGAACGGAGGGTTCATTGAAGAAAGCCAGTTAATGGCGAGGAGGCTTGGGCTGTTGAACTTACGGTAGCAAGACCTGATAAATAGGCGGTTCGACCGGCTTGGGTCGCCCACTTAAATGCGGTCGCAATTTCGATAGGGGATGGGGCGGTTGCAATGGCGGTGTTGACTAGGACCGCATCGGCACCCAATTGCATGGCCAGGGCCGCATCGGCAGGACTTCCGATGCCCGCATCGATGACCACGGGGATATTGGCATTTTCAATAATGAGTTGGAGTTGGTCTTGAGTTTGTAGTCCTTTGTTAGTGCCAATAGGCGAGGCTAAGGGCATTACGGTCGCACAACCCACGGATTCTAAGTGTTTGGCCAGAATGGGATCGGCGTTGATGTAAGGCAGGACCACAAAGCCCAGTTTGACCAAGGTCTCGGCGGCTTTTAAGGTCTCGATGGGGTCAGGGAGTAAGTGGTTGGGCTCGGGGGTGACTTCTAGTTTGACCCAATGGGTGAGTCCTGATGCGCGGGTAATTTTGGCGATTCTGACCGCCTCCTCAGCGTTTCTAGCTCCGGAGGTGTTGGGTAGTAGGGCTGCTTCGGGGATATGGGTTAAAAATTCGTCGTTGGGCTCGTCCAGGTTCACCCGTCGAATGGCCACAGTGACCAATTCAGATTCTGAGGCAGCGATGGCTTGGCTCATGACCGCGGAAGACGGAAATTTTCCGGTCCCTAAGAATAGTCGGGACTGAAAGGACCGTTTAGCAATGACTAAGGGGTCTGAATTAGTTGGGATTGTAGTCGACGTTGTAGTTGACAACTTTAAGTTTTCCTTTGGGTTGGGCGATACTGGCAGTGAAGCCTAGAGAGTCAATTAGCTCTTTGATTTGAGTTGGTGAGATGGCTTCGTGATTAAATTCAACGACCCCACTTTCTTTTTCTAGGTTAATTTGAATATCCTTGATGGCATCGTTTTCGACCAATGCCTTTTTGATTTTACTGGTACATGCCCCGCAGGTCATACCTGAGATTTCGTAAGTGACTTGTCGAAGTTGGGCTTGGGAAATGGCGCTTTTGCTGGTCTTTTGGGTGACAGTTTGAACCATCTGGTCTCTTACTTGGAGGTTATAGATGATTCCGGCACCTGCGGCCACAATGACAATGGCGGGTAAGATCTTTAATAGTTGGGCTTTATTCATATTGCTGACTCCTTTTTATAGAGCAATTTTAGGACTGAGGTATAGTTTACTGGAATTCACTGGAGTTTTAAAGTCTTTTCTCTCTTTACGTTAATAAATATTTTATTTATGATTAGTTAACATATTTAACGGAAAGGGGCGTTTACTGTTTAGTATATTTCTGAGACGGATTAGATCGTCATTGTTTGCTTGTTTGTTGGCATTGTCGCAGCGTGGATCTTTATGCTTGTTGTGCACTTATGGGCTAGGGGTGGGCATGTCACTTTGGGGCTTTTTTTATTTTGCTCTGATTTCGGGGGTCTTGGGGGGGCTATTATGCATTCGATTTCCTTCTCGTTCTTTGATTTGGGCTTGTATTATTTTTTGTTTGGGTTTGGCTCGTACCGAGTTTTCTCAATATCAGCATGATCAATGGCGTGAGGATTTTGGGTCGGCTAACGATCAGGTTCTATCGTTGCGAGTCAGGGTCTTAACCGATGCCAAGCAAGTCGGATCAGGCATGTCTTGTGAAGTTAAAGAGGTCTTGACCCATCACCGATTTAGGGTCTATTTTCCGGCCACTCTTTCCTCAGATCGCTATCGGATCGGGGATGAGTTACGATTGATGGGGACTTATCAGTCACCGGGGCCAGCCCGTAACCCAGGTGCCGTGGATACTTTAAAATTAGCCTTACGTCGGGGCTTGGTGGGTGATATTCGAGCGCAGCGTGTGACACGTCTTGAGGGCGTGTCTATGTTTCGTCGCTTTGTTAGACAGGTTCAAGATCAAATGATTGCCATTCATCAACAGTCGTTGAGCAAGGATCATGCGCGGATGGTCTTGGCGATGATGATTGGGGACCGGGTATTGTCCTTATCTTCAGAGACCTATGAACGATTTCGATTGGCGGGCCTGACCCATATTTTGGTGGTCTCAGGGACTCAGGTATCACTGTTTTTGGCAGCGATGCTTTGTGTTATGGACTGGTTACGCTGTTCGGCGTGGATTCGCTGGCCTATTTTAGTCTTCTCAGGGATGTTTTTTTATGTGCTGACGGGTGGCGGTGCCTCTATTTTACGGGCGGTATTATTAGTATTATTAAGTAAGGCGGTTCATGAATTGTATCGACGGGTTCACTCCTTGGATGCATTGTGTTTGGTGGGCTTGATCATGGCTGTGGTTAATCCCTTTTATTGGGTGGATGTGGGTGCTCAACTGTCTTTTTTGGCCACGGGGTCACTCTTATGCTTGGCGCCTTTGCTCTCAAGTCAACTTTCTCGATATTTGCCCTTAGTTTTGGCTCAATATATGGCCTTGAGTGTGGCGCCTTTTATGCTCACGGCACCGGTATTGGCGTATCATTTTCATGAGGCTTCGTTGATGAGTGTGTTAAGTAATTTTTTATTATTATTTTGGGTGCAGTGTCTATTGATTTGGGTGATTTTTGTGACCATGATGGGCTTGATTTCACTGTCGTTTTCAGATGCCTTGAGTGGGATTACCAGTGGGGCCTTGGATTTATTTGAGGGGATGGTGACTTTGTGTTCGGATTGGGGGCGGGCATTGGGCTTTTTGATGGCCAAGCATGCATGGTTAACCTGGCTTTTGATTCTATTGTTTGGGATGAGCTGGGGCCTGGTTTTAGGCGGTATTTCAGGCTCGATTTGGGTGTTAATTGTCTGTTGCTTGGCTCATGGGGGTCTGAATTTGGCCCGAGTGTTGATGCCGCCTGAGTTATCGGTATGGGTTTTGGATGTGGGCCAAGGGGAGTCGATTTTGATTCGCTTACCGGACCGACGGGTGATTCTTATTGATACAGGACCCAGATACTATTCAGGAAATACAGCGGTTAATCGGGTGCTTATACCGGCCTTAAGGGCCCTTGGGATCCGTCAGATTGATATGTTAATTATCACTCATTTTGATTCAGATCATGTGAGTGGTTTATCGCGCTTGTTTTCGACGGTTCCGGTCCGTTATATGTTTGATAATGGCTTGGATTTGCGACTAGAGCCGAGGGTACTTGCTGACTTGGCCCACTTTAAGGGCCAGCGATCGAGTTTGGTTCAGTCACAGCGTTTTTCTTTTGAACCGGACGGTGAGTTGAGGGTTCTGTTTCCTCGTATGGGTCATGCGCATGTTGCCCATTCCAATCATAACTCACTGGTCATGATGTTACGTTTTGGTCAGACGCGTTTATTATTGATGGGGGATTTGGAAGGCGGGGGCGAACGCCGTTTATTAGAATGGGGTCTTGACCTTCGTGCCCAGGTTCTAAAAGTGGGCCACCATGGTTCTAAAACGTCTTCGATTTCTCCTTTTTTGGATCAAGTGGATCCGGACTACGCCTTGATCTCGGCGGGTCGACGGAACCGATATTCCCATCCTTCAGATACGGTGATCAAGCGTTTAGAGGCCCGAGATATTCAGGTCTTTCGTACTGATCAGCATGGGGCCCTGGTTTTACGTTCTGATTTAGAGCGCTGGTATGTCAGTGGCTATCAGTGAGCTGGGGTGTTTATTGGCGATGCTTATTCACCCAGTTTAGAATATGATTGCGAATGCTTTTGGCATGACTTAATTGGGGGCAATGGTAAGCGTTTGGGATACTGATATGAGAGGCATTGGGTAATAAGGGGCAGAGGTCTTTGTATAGCTGATGGTACTTGAGGTCTTTTTGGCCACTGATGTACAGTTGGGGGGTATTGAGTTGACGAAGTTGGGTATAAAGATCTTTTTGTCGGCCCAAGCTAAATGTGGCCATTGCCCAGGCCATATTCTCAGGA
>PBBE01000002.1 GCA_002716485.1 Actinomycetota bacterium | reverse complement strand
CTGGCGGGCCACCTGACGGGCCACCTGGCGGGCCACCTGACGGGCCACCTGGCGGGCCACCTGACGGGCCACCTGGCGGGCCACCTGGCGGGCCATCAGGATTATTACTCCCTCCACCTGCTCTCCCAGGTACCGAATCATATTGCCCACCGCCCCCTGCTGCACCTGGGCTCCCAGATACCGAATCATATTGCCCACCGCCCCCTGCTCCTCCTGGGCTTACACCTTGCCCGGCTCCAGCCCCTGGCATTCCTGCACCTGAGTTTGGATCAGCTGGTGCCACTTGCCCGCCAGCATCAGTCACTGATGTGGCGCCCTCTCTTCTGGTTGACTCTATTGCATTGTTAGCAGCCTTGTCCAACGCCTCTACTTTTAGCTGTTCCTGCGAGTTTTCAGCTGCCTCACTTAATGAATTGGCATCCATTGAAGCAGACGGGTGAGCCTCCGAGTTTGGGATTCCCTCTGATCTAGGTACGCTGCTATCTAAGCCATCAATCTCTGCCATATCTCACCCTAAAAATACCCATAAAAATACTCATGCTTTTGATATACCCAGATTTTAAGGATTTTAAACATTCTTTTTTTAGGATTTCCCACCCCGCTTTTAGGTACAAAAAGCCCCTTAAAAAACACCTTCTATTTTTACGGTCTTATTTCCTTTTTTTCCCCTGTCTTTTTTTTTTGAATTTTTTTACTATTTGTTTCTCGATATTTTTTTACCCCTTTTAAACGCTAATTTTTGGGACGCTTTTAATTTCTTTTTTTATTTAATATTTTTTATCTTCCCTTATTTAATTATTGGCTATTTTATTTTCTGACATCCTCTTTTTTAGGCCATCTTCCTTCTTAATATCGATCAATGATGAGTTATTTAACTTGAAAAGGGACCTGTATTTTCGTACACTAATGGATGTTATGAAGATTGTATCTTGGAACGTCAATGGGATCCGGGCATGTGCCAATAAAGGCGCCTTTACCGAGTACTTAGATACCCATGACCCTGATATATTACTATTACAAGAAACCAAGGCCATGCCCGAACAGATCCCGGACCATATTCTGAACCCGTCCGGCTACTATGGGGCCTGGCACTCTGCAGAAAAAAAAGGCTATAGTGGCGTGGCCATCCTCACCAAAGAAAAGCCCATCATGGTGCATGAAGGGCTCGGGATCCCCAAATACGACTGTGAAGGCCGGGTCATTATTGCCCAATACCCGTCCTTTTTTTTAGTGAATGCCTACTTTCCTAACGGACAACGAGACTCGGAGCGACTCCAATATAAACTTGACTTCTATCAAGATATCTTTGATTATTGCCAAGACCTGGTCCAGGACGGTCACAATGTCATTATTGCCGGGGACTTCAATACCGCCCATCAAGAGATTGACCTGGCACGACCCAAAGAGAACCAAGGGACCTCCGGGTTCTTGCCCATCGAACGGGAATGGATGGACCGAATTATCCATACCTATCAGTTTTGTGATACCTTTCGACACTTTGATACACGGGACTCCCAATACTCCTGGTGGTCCTATCGGGCCGGTGCCCGCCGTAAAAATGTAGGCTGGCGGATCGACTATGTCTTTGTGAACCAAGGCATGATCGATCATGTTAAAGAGGCCTTTATCCACCAATCCAGCATGGGCTCTGATCATTGTCCTGTCGGGGTTGTGATCGAGCCAAAGGACCACTAAGGCTCTTTTCTTTGCATATCTTGGATTAAATTATTCCCACTTTTAGGGTATAATTGCTTTTCATGGGTCTTCATAATGGCCAATGGGCCAAGTTCAGATGAGTGATGCCAACATAAGGAGTAAGTCATGAAAATTGCAGTCGTTAAAGGGGACGGGACCGGACCGGAAGTCATTAATGAGGCCATTAAGGTCCTCAATGTTGCTACCCAGCGCTATGAGATTCCGTTCTCCTATCAGGAACTGGACTTTAGTGCCAACCGCTACCTCGATACCGGACAAATTCTATCGGACGATGAACTCGATCAGCTGCGTCAATATGACGCCATTCTTTTGGGTGCCATCGGAGACCCTCGGGTCCCGCCAGGGGTCTTAGAAAAGGGCATTTTATTGAAATTACGATTCGAATTGGACCAATATATTAACCTACGGCCAGTTAAGTTGTACCCCAACGTACAAACCCCCCTTCATAATATCCAACCTGAGGATATTGACTATGTGGTGGTACGGGAAAATACCGGTGGTTTATATACCGGTCAGGGCGGGTTTTCTGAAAAAAATACCCCCAATGAAGTGGCCACCCAAGAAATGATCTATTCTTATGAACAAGTCAAACGATGCCTGGTTTATGCCTATGATATGGTCCTCAAGCGTCATGCCCAACAGCCATGGCACGGCTTAAGTGAGGCCGAAAAAGAGCAAGGCTATATGGGTAAACTGACCCTATGCGGAAAAACCAATGTTCTGACCTATGTATATGACCTCTGGCAACGGGTACTAGATGAACTCAAGGATATCTACCCCCAAGTCCTAGTGGACTATGTCCATGTGGATGCCGCTTGTATTTATATGATCGAGTGCCCACAACGCTTTGATGTGATTGTGACCGGGAACATGTTCGGCGATATTATCACGGACCTGGCCGCCGTGACCCAAGGCGGTATGGGACTGGCTGCTAGTGGTAATATTAACCCTAACAGTGTCAGTATGTTCGAACCCATCGGCGGAACAGCGCCCCAATTTACAGGCCTGGACCAAATCAATCCATTGGCTGCCATTAGCGCCTCCCATTTACTACTCGATCATCTCGGCTACGATCAAGCGGCCCTTGCCATTGAAGAAGGAAAAATGGCCGCTATCCAACAGATGACCGGCATGCAAGCTGGAAAAATGGGCATGGGGACCACTCAGGTCGGCGATATTGTGGCCAATGCTGTGGCCCACCCCAGCATCTCCGAACAGACCGCCTAAGTCACTAGATATAAAAGACCGTGTCCATGGGCACATCCCAGTCATCCCTAGGCAGATCGGGCAATAGTACATTGGCCAGGCCAATCTTATGGCCCTTAGCATCGGCTAATAACCGGTCATATATCCCCTTCCCCTGCCCCAACCGCGTCCCGTTCTGATCAAAGGCCAGACCTGGAACCAACCATAATGCAACCTGTTCATCAGCCACTCGCTTAGAAATACAGGCCCTTGAGCCGCCCTTCACTCTCCCCCACGTCTCTTTGAGCTCAGAAAGGGCCTCGAAAGGGGCCAGTCCCAACTCATCTTCACTGTGTTTGCTTGGCAAATAGACCCGCTTTTTAGCCGTTAATAACGAAGTGATCACTGGCCGAATATCTACCTCTGTATCACTGGGCCAATAAAGGGCGATATCAGACGGCTGGTGGACATTAACCCAGTCTAATACCTGACGGTTCAGGGTCTCATTAATCTTCTTTTTTTCACTCCTTGTTAACCCCGATCGTATCTGTCGGGCCTTGAGGCGGTATGACGATTTATCAGACCCGCTCATCTTTAGGCCATAAATCCTTTCAAACGCTGCCACATGGGGCCCTTTTTCTTGGGCTTGGCAGGCGCTTTGACTTTGGGAAAGGGGGTCAACTCAGGCAATATTTTACGATAAAAAAAGAGCAACTCTTTAATATCAGATTCTGATATGGGGACCCCTCGTCGCTGGACCAAATTAAACCAACGGGAACTTAACTGATCTAAAAATAAGGGCTTTGGTGTCAGATTAAACCGGGTCAGTAGCACCTTCTCCCAATTCACTTTGATCTGGTCTAACATCGTATTTAAGGGCAACTTGGGTGGCTTTGGGGTATGGACCAAGGCCAAATAACTTAATAAAAAGGCATCGACGTCCTGCCCTTTAACGGCCACCTTAATATCAGTGAGTACCGCTTCGTAGGACTTAATGGGTACTTGACGGGCCTTTTGATCATTCTGATAGTCACGACTGATTTGGGACGCCACTTGAGATAAGCTGGGGTCCGGTAAGGTACTTGCTTTCTCTTGCTGGCTATGTCGCTGGATTTTATGGTTCAATAACTGTAATAAAGAGCCTGCCACATCTTTGCTGGGCGCAGCACCAAAATCAGCAAGCAAGGCGATCCAATCCTCGCTGATCTTTTTTAATAGGCCCACATCCACTGTCCCACAATTTTTAGGGATACAGTCCTGCCACTGGCGACTGACTTTCTCAATAGTCGTACCGGTGGGCACCGATAATGTACAGCCCTGGGTAATGAGCTCTAAATAGCAGCGTAAGAACCCCTCAGAGTCATTGCGCATTAAGGCTGACTTGAGGTCCTCAATTTGGGGCATTTCTAGGCCACTTGTTTATTTAGATTCGAATAGGCCAAGTTAATTTTTTTGATCTTGTCTTCGGCCACCCGCTTAAATTCTTCGCCCAAGTGCTGGACCTTATCAGGGTGGTATTTCTTACATAACTGCTTGTAGGCCTGCCGGATCTCCTCTTTAGTGGCCGACTTATCTAGGCCCAATACATCGTAATCGTCTTGGCCTTTTGCTTGTTCTCGGACTTGGTAAGTACTTCGGATCCGCTGATGGTCCCAAGTTGAGATCTGAAGCTGGGTCACGATCGTATCAATCACGTCTTGCTCGGAACGGGTGATCATATTATCAGAAGTGACAATTTGGTAGACCAGTTCCAATAATAGGAGGGATGACTCGTTACTAAACTGGGCCCGAAACTCCTGACATAACTGGCCCAACGGCACCGGCGATCGAATGGCATGCGTAATTAAGTCCTGGATCCATTCCATCTTCCTGTCATCAAAGCGCATGTGTTGGCGAAAGAACTGCTGGATGACCTGCATTTCTTGGGCCTCGACTTTCCCATCTGCGGTCATAGCATGACCCATAATACGGATCAATAGCTCCACAAAATGGGTATGATCGGCACTGGCATGGCGAACATTAGCGCCTACCTTATAGTTCACCCCTATTCGGCGAACGATCATGGATACCAATAACCCAATCACAATAATGGGTAGTAGGCTAAATATTAATGGAATAATTAAAAAGATGGTCCGAAAGCCGCCAAATAAAATAAAGATTAAGATCCCTATCCAAAAAAAGTTTCCACCGTTGTTATATTGTCGATACCTCATGCCTAATATTATACAAAAGTATCGCCATTTATTCGAGCCCCCATTCAGCCCCCCTATTTTTTTCTATGTATTTGATGAGATTTTTTTTATCAACTATTCGCTTAGCGTTGGCAATCATGTCCAAGCCAGCACATGGATCACGGCCCCTATTTGAGCCTGACTAGCCTGCCAAATACGCTTTTATTTCTGACCATTTAGACAGATCCCATTCAGGTAAGCGTTCTAGTGAAATGGCGGCACTGATATCTGTGACATAATGGGATTCTCGCATCCCTACCAAGGTCACCCCCACCCCAGGTGTGGAACGGAGGACTTGGACTGCCAATTGACTTAACTTGAGTCGAGGGTCAATCTCATCGTCCACTTGCCGTAATTGGTCTTTAATGGTCATGGCCCGGTGATTGGATTGCTCTTTCAGCCATTCAGAGATCACATGAATCAAATGGTTAAAATGACGGATATAAGACTCGATATGCTCGCCTCGGTCTTTGGTCATCTCTAACTTCTCTGCCAGGCCACTGACTAGAATCTCGATATGAGGTAACAAATACTCGATTAAAATGGTCTTCCATTGCGCAAAACTCATCTCTTGGGTCCATAAGGTCCGGATCCGTTCATTTAAATTAATATGGACTAGTAAGGACTCCACACTGCCCTCATCTTCTAAAAGATGAACCAAATGGGTCTCGACCTCTTCAAACTCGCCCAATAATACCTGCACCTCTTGATCGGTTTTAGGCTCGTCTTTAAGAGTGTATTCCGCCAGACGCATTAACTGGGTCCCTTTTAAGGCATTTAAGGGCCGGTTCACCATGACCGCAACGCCCTTCTCCTGGGCCGTTTCTAATAACGGGGCTCGGCCATCAGCAGCCCCTAACACTGCATCAGATTCATATAAGTTTAAAGGACATTGGATCATCCTAAAATGATGCTTTCTTGGCAAGCCTTTCATCATGCGGCTCAGACAAGTATGGGTCATTTTTGAGTCGTTACTAGGAAAGGTATTCGAACTGACCCCATAGTACTGGATCCGTCCGTTTTTGACCTCAGTTTCCAAATAGGTAAAGGCCGCTTGGAGACGGTCATAATATTGGGACTGGGCCACGGCCTGGACCGCTCCTTCTTTTTCTAAGTTCATTAAAAAATATTCGGGGTTATGAATTAAATAGACATCGATACATGACATTCCCAGCCGAGTTAAACTGAGGTCCAACTGGTCTTTTAAAAATTGGGGGTGAATGCAATGGGCCAGGTTATTGTCCATCCATACAATCTCAGGGTAGGCCTGCTGATCTTGTCGCAATTTCTCATAAAAAGAGCCTTGGATATAACCGCCCTTACTGACCACTGCCACTTCGTCACGGGCAAGCACGCCCTCTTTAATTAATTCTAATACACAATCCCCTACCAAGCGCTCTGAACCGCCCTCAAAATAATTGGCGGCTGTATCAATTACATTCATGCCGCTTTTTAGGGCCTGCTCCATGGCCTGGTAATGGATATTGATCTCCTGATCCACCCGATACGCGCCAAAACCAATCCCAGATGTTTGCCAGCCGATCGGTGCTAAGGGCTGAAACGAAAGGTCAGGGAAACGCTCGGCATAACGCTGGGTCCCCTCGATACTACAATGGCCTTTGATCATTTTTGATGTCTCCTTACTAATGGGACTGCTGCGCTCTTAGCAACAGTTTCTTCGTTTAAGTATATCAAAAAAAACCAGGCCCTTGAAATAAATGGCCCTATCGACCCGACTTTATATGGGCAGGGAACTGTGCGGCCACTGGTGCAGCGTCCTGAGGGACCGATGCGATCAATCGGGTCTGAATCGCCTGAATACCCGCATGTTCGCGTCGGATCTGAGCTTCAAAAAACTTTAATAAGCCTGCTTGACCCAAGTCATTTGAGCGATGTAACAAGGCCTCTTTTAACTGGGCCAAATAGACCCGATAGCCAGGATGGACCCGCTCCTGGGCCGCATTAAGTTGCCGGAACAAACTGTCTTTGACCGAGTCACGAAGGTCCTGATCTAAGTTAAAATCTGACTCCACTTCGGACTGGATATCGCCTGAAATCACATGAAACAAGACATCTCGGTCTTTTAAGGTGAACATATCTTTCAAGCCGATCATAATCTTTCTTGGGATCTCATGGTATTGGATGTCCGGGGCCTGGACCCATTCCACCAAGTCCATTAACCCGATCCGTTGGTCCACCTCATTTAAGAATCGGGCCCGCGTTATCGCTCCTGTCTGGTCTGAGACCTGAGCTCGGCCCTTGATTCTTGGCCAATAGTGCTGCAACAAGCGCCGTAACTGGTCCAAGGCATGGACCAAAATATCCACCTTGTTCATCATATCTAAAGACTCTCGTATCGAGGTCTGGATCTCATCAAGTTGGGCTAATGGCTGTACCTCTTCACTAAAGATCTGGACCAACTGACACAGTTTGTCTGTGATCTCTTGTCGACTCACCGGGCCCTTTGTTGACCACTCGATGAGGTTCTGCTCGACCAGAAATGTTTGGAGCTGCTTGCTCGTGACGCCCTGGGATCGTGATTGTCTTAAAATTTCGATATAAAAACAGTTCTGGGGCTCATTAATGAGACCTATTTTTTGGATTCGACGGGAATGCTGAGACAAAAAGTCTTGCATCGACCCGTTCATTTTCTCTTGATCGGCACTCAATTGAGCGCTTTGGACCCGCTGATCTAAGAGTCGGCCAAAGTGCCGGACCACCACCGACTCATGTTGACATAAGCCCATCACTAACTTACCCACATCAGCGATCTCACATGACTCGCCCAAACGGGACACGATGCGTTTTAAGACCTGGTTCATCTCATCGTTGTCGCCCATTAAATCAGGCTGACTTAACTGGGACAGGGCCTGGCTACTCGCTTGGGCGTCCGTTTTTGATAAGGGCCTGAGCTTGGCCATTAGTGCCAATAACGCCGATCGGTCTTCAGCTTGTATCGCGTCATAAGTAATGACTTGCTTGATCCAGTCATCTACCATTACCGATAGGTCCATATCCACAGCGATTTGTGAACTTGGTAAGACGCTCTCTACTTGGCTGTTCATCCAAGATACCAAGGACTCAGTGATCCCTGAACCGGTCATTAAGCGCGTCTCGGTGGATAGTTGCTGATGGACCAAACTTAACATGCTCATCGCATATGACCATCGAGAGTGCTGCAAACGGGCCATATATACATCGGCATACAAGGGCGCCAGCAAGGTATTTTTGGCTGTACTGATTCGAAATAACTGGGGCTGAAAGAAGGGACTTAGTAAGTTTTCCTTCATTATCGTATTGAGTTGCTGATAATAATCGCCGTATACCTTAAAGTTAAATTGTGCAATCTCAGCCAAGCGCTGACCCATCTGTTGAATATCCGCCAAAAAGGGCTGTAAGGACGCTGATTTAATTTCAATTTTGGTCCCGATGGGGGTATATATCTTGGCCCTTAACTGCCGCAAAAAGACCCGCTTGATGGCCAAGTATATCCCGGACTCCTGGTTAAGAACACGACTTAAATGGGTCTCGATTTGGGATTTCTTTTTCATTTTAAGCGCGTTCTCATCGACGTCAAACCGGGTATCTAGTAACTGTAACATCTGGTCGATGAGTAACTGGGTATCGTCTTGTTCGTCGCTAATAAGACGTTTGAGTGGCGAGAGTTCCTCGTCCCTAATGGACTGGTCAGGGCTCAGATACTCGTTAAACACAGTAACAGCGGTCCCCAATTTGGCAAAATGGGCCAGTGTTTGCTGCTGGGTTTGTAGTTCGGCTAGGTCGAGACCAAAGGTTTCGGGGCAAGTTGTGGCTGATAAAGGGGCTTTCTGGCCCAATGTATCGAGTAATAAATAGGCAATTAAGTGTCGTGGAGCTGACTCAGAAAATAACTGGGACCAGGTCAAGCTCGCGCTACTGGGGGTCTCATAGGCGGCCAAGACCTTCTCTTTGACAGTATTTAATGAGCTCATCATCCGAAGTAATCGCTTTTCAAAGAGCTTTTTTTCGGAACTAATCGCTGCATTGACCATGGCCGGTCGACAGAACTGTAAAAGATGGGCACATAGTTCCGATTCATAGCTTACTAATGAATGGGTCACGAAACTGAGTCCGTCTTTTAGGACAGTATGCCAGTCCTCACCGTCATCTAACCGTTGCTTGAGTCGATTTTCGCATTGATAGATCTCCGAGTGAAAAGATACATCGGTAAGTACTTTGATACCAAAGAAGAGTCGTTTCATCATTAAACTTAAGACCTCGACCACCGGCCGCTCTGCATCACCCAATAAGCTCTGGATCTGATCGTCACTTAAAATGGCATCGATCATCATCTCTTTTTTGGCTGGCACTAAAATCATTAATGAGCGGGTAATATCTTGAATAACGTCATATAGCCGTGTATAAAAGCGGTCGGGATGATCAAATAGGCTTTGGATGAGTGTGGGGTACCACTGTTGCCGGTCCCTCATCATCTCAGAGATGAGCTTTTCGGGGTTAATTCCTACCTGATGACTGTAAATATCGTCAGGCATAAAGCGCCACTTCTTCCATTGCCACTCTTCTTGTTGCTGGGCCCGAATCGTTGCGATATCGTCAAGACCTTCTGGCCCTAAAGTGGATATAAACTCGGACTCAAGTTCCTTAATCGCCGCGTCGTAACGGTCTTTAAAGGCACCCAAAAGACTGGCGGGATGGTCTTTAATGGTGAGCCGCTCCTGCTCAAAGGCCAATAACTGCTTGGCCAATAGGTCCTGGACCTGGCAACATTTTAACTGGGTCATATAGAGCTTGGTTTGACTTTGAATTAAATAAAGTACCGGTTGCAGCTGCTGGGCTTTCTCATTACTTAACGGCCACGCTGTGTCTGGCATGGCCAAGAGCATGCTTTGGATAATATTTAAGTTTAATTGCAATGATTGACTGGTCCCACGAAGGTCTTGGGTGTATTTATTATCTAAAAATAGTAGCTCTCTTGGATAAGCTTTGATCATAACCGTCATTAAATAGGCCTTGACCGGTAGATCATCCAATACCACATCTGCCTGACTGGCCACTTCTTTGACCCAAGATAAGACTTGGTTGGCCGCAGACACTATCTTAGGGTCCTCTAACTTGCTCACCAAGCCAAAAAAGGACACGCCGTCTAAGGCCCCATTCGCAAATAATGTACGCTGGAGCGTGGCCATGGCCTCTTTAGGGGCCTGGGGCGGGGCCTCGTCATCACTTTCCATATGACGATCAGGAACCTCGCTGAGTTCTAAGCTATCCGGTACCAATGACGATATAGACGGTGCCGACTGGGACTGCCTGACCGGAAAACTTGACGGCGGCTCTACCGACCGATCCGTTAATAGACCCGGCTCTTTCCCTAAAAATTTACCCATTGAATAACTACGTGTAATCGCCTCGCGTGGACTGTCCATGGAGCGTGGCGACTTATCTTCAAAAAAGCCCGTAAAACGTAACCGCTTTGGCGGACGAGATTTTGGACTGGGCTCTGTCTCCATCGAGGAAACAGACCCCATCTGCTCGATACCGTCTTGGCTCATTACCATACTCAAAGACGGATGTAAGCCTACTCCATATTCTTCAGTATCAGAGTCATCCTCACTGTCCCCATCAATCTTATCCAGTGAGGATGACGCTAATACTGAGGGAGCGATCTCCTCCTCTAACCCTGAGCCATCTGTCATCTCAATCACCTCCTCCTTTCGAATTACACCACTAATGATTTTTTGTGCCATTAGCTACCTCCTTTGATCTTGCCGTTCATACTGTTCACCGATAGAATCGAATTACTCGCTTCATATTTGTACAGTAACGTCTCTTTTGACTAGTTTTTTACATTTTTGTATCTTTATTAGATATCCAATGTAATAAACTGGATCAAGAGGCATACATATACGACAACCAAGTACATTAGTTCGTCCGTATAAATACTGTGCATGATACTGACAGATGTGCAGAAAATCGGCCAAATAGATGGTGAATGGAGATAAGGTTAAGGGCGATTAGGTGGACACTGACATCGCGACCATGGCGAGCATGGCGCGACTAGTGATGACATGATAGCGCTTGGGTTAAGGGAATACGGTGGTCATGAGCTGGAAGATTAAGGCCGCGAGGATACCGCCCGCAGGTAAGGTCACGAACCAGGACAAGAGAATGTTTCGAATGACGACCATATTCAGAGAGGCGACCCCTCTCGCAAAACCGACCCCTAACACAGAGCCGACCAAAGTATGGGTCGTGGAAATGGGTAAGCCCATCTTAGAGGCGATTACAATGGTCGTTGCCGCACCAAACTCAGCAGAGAACCCTCGAGTTGGGGTTAGCTCAGTGATCTTTTTACCGATGGTCTCGATGACCTTCCATCCCCAGGTAGAAAGACCGATCACGATACCGATACCCCCTAAACCTAAGACCCATAAGGGGACCCCCACCTGCATTTCAACTGTCCCTGTCTTGATAATTGAAATGACAGCGGCCATGGGGCCGATGGCGTTGGCGACGTCATTCGCGCCATGGGCAAAGGCCACAAAACATGCACTTAAAATCTGAAGAAATACAAAGATTCGTTCTACGACTTTTAACGCTTTCTTCTCTTGGAGCCGGTTCTGGCCTTTCCGTTTCACTTGGCTCAGACAAGCCGAGACCTCGGACTCAAGGGACTCTAGCTGCTGACGGTCCTGCCCGCCTATCTCGTCTTTGCAGTCCGATAAAAGGGCTGCTACTTGGGTTAATTTATGGTCCAACTTAATCTTTTGCTCGTTCTCGCCTAGGATCTGTTCATCTAAAAAGGCGCCCCTATCTAAATAATAGGAGATTAGCCAACGGCTTAAGGCCGCGAAAATAAGGCCGACGATGACGGCCATTTGTAAAGACCCTTGAAATGAGAGATCCAAATGTAACTGTTTCAGGCCTTTGAATAACATGACCAAGGTCAAAATAAAAAAGACGGCAAATACTAAAAAGGGCGCGATTCGCTTGGTGGCCCGGATCGGGTTCGGGTCGTTGAGTACTGACCGACGGATCAATGAGAAAATTAGAAAGGAGATCACGCCCCCTAATAATGGCGAGACCACCCAACTCGATACGATCTTACCGACCACTGGCCATGAAACGGCTGCGGCCCCGCCCGCCACTAAGGCAAAGCCGATAATGGCACCTACAATCGAGTGGGTTGTAGAGACAGGTAAGCCAAAATAGGTCGCCAATTGGAGCCATAAGGCCGCGGCTAAAAGGGCACTGATCATTCCATATAATAATAACTCAGGGGCACTTACAAACATTCCGAGGTCGATGATGCCCTTTCTTACCGTGTCCGTGACATGACTGCCCACTAAAAAGGCGCCCGCAAATTCGAGTATCGCCGCAATGATTACCGCATGCTTTAATGTTAGGGCCCTGGAGCCCACCGAGGTCCCCATGGCATTGGCCACGTCATTGGCACCGATATTCCAGGCCATATAAAAGCCGACCACCACTGTAATCGCAATTAAAATTGTGTTTAATTCCATTTCTTATTCTCCCCTATTTAGAGATCATGAGCCGGATGGCATTGGCCGCGTTCTCTGAACTATCGGCGACCCCGGATATGACATCAAATAACTTGGTTAAGATCATCGTGCTTACTGGACCGATCTCATCTTCATGTTCAAATAATTGCTTGACCAACTCAAACTTCTTTTTATCGGTCTCCCATTCTAATTTCCCTACTTTTTCGATATTTTTGAGGACCTCTTCTGCGCTCGGGCCGGTAAAGGTGGTTTCCATTAGCTCGTTGAGTCGACGGATCACGGCCACAGTTGCGTCTGCGGTGATAATGACCGAATCGACAAAGTCATTGAACATCGGGTGCATTGATTTTGGAAGTGTCGTGTTTCGGACACAGGTGATCACCGCGATATCTTCGCAGAAATCTGCGATGTTGTCTTGGCGATGTAGTAACTTGAGTACGTCTTCTCTCGAGACGGGCATGAAGATACTTTTGGGTAAATGTTCCCTGACCTCGTCTTTGAGCTCGTCGGCCTCATGCTCGAGCTTGGTGATCACTTTCATAGCGGCAGGAAGCTGATCGAATTCTTCGTTAAGCATATGCGCTAGTAAGGGTCGAATGGCTTTTACGCATTCACCTACTTTAATAATATGATCGTTTAGGATACCGAAAGGGGACTTCGTAAATATATTGTAAATTTCTTTCATTTGACCTTGATCTCCTTGTTTTTTCGGACGACTCTTGGGTGTTCAGATAGTATTCTAACTGCTTTTGGCAGGTCTTTCAATTGCTATTTTTTTTATTTGCTGGTCATAGAGTTGGGACTTAAAAACTGCTATACTAGATCATGTTATGGTTAACCGATTTTGGATGCTATTGGCCCTTGTTATACCTGCCAATCTATTTGCACAACAGCCCTTTGTGGAGTCTCACCCGATCTTTCCCCACCACTATGACTACCTCAATGAACTATCGTCTGGGAAACGTGCGTTTCGATACCACTTTCTTAAAGATTTAAATTATGTCCTTAATGTTAATCAACCAGGGTTTTTGAGTACTAAAATTAAGAACGTGAGAACGAAAACGGATGAGAAGTTTTATGTCTTACCTCAATTAAGTTATCATTGGTCGCCTGGGCCGCCTGACTATACTGGTAACCCCCTAGACTGCATGATCGAGTCGCCAGGGAACTCCTTTTTTACCGTGGATTTTGGTAAGACGCTTGGCTATACCCAAGATGGTCGATTTCGTATCGATTATCAGAACCGACTGGTACATATTTCGGGACACTATCCCATCGTAGGCGTCGATGGCCCGATTTTTGTCCCTGAAGAAGATGCCATTAACTTTACTCGGTCCGGTGCCGTGTTTGCCTATGGACAAGAAATGGGGAAATTGGCCATTGCAACCTTTAAATCGTTTGAAGAGATGGATGAGTATTTAGTGAAAGTGAATAATTCATTTTTTGTCTTGGATGCCCCTATCGAACAACTCAATGACGAATCTGCCTATGCGGTTCGACAAGGCTATATTACCCAATCGAACTCCAAACGGACCAAAACGTCGTTTCTTTTTAAGAACTTTCATCGGGCCACGTCATCAGCGTTGATGTCGACGTTGGATAACTTAAAGAAGCACCATGCACTCCTCGCGCCTCGCTAGTAGGAGCATTGGAAAATAGCGCCATGCGGCCATATTTTT
>PBBE01000001.1 GCA_002716485.1 Actinomycetota bacterium | reverse complement strand
GGGGAAAGTATTTATTAGTGTGAATCAACCTGATAAAGAGAAAGTGGTCCCTATCGCCAAGCGTTTGTTGGCATTGGGATTTACGATTTCTGCAACTAGAGGCACTGCTAAGGTTTTGGAATCAGAAGGTATTTCTTGCCAGAGTGTTCAAAAGATCGCTGAGGGGCGGCCTAATGTTCGTGATCATATTATTAATGATGAGATTGCCATGGTCTTTTTAACGGCAAGCGGGGCAGATTATCATGAGGAAGAAATTGAATTGCGTCAGGCGGCACTGTCCTATCATATTCCTATTGTGACTACCATTACTGCTGCCGAGATGACGGTGTCTGCTATTGAACGGTATTTATCAGACTCGGTATCAGTGAAGCCGATTCAAGCCTATTAGAGCTGGAGGGAGTAATAAGATGACCTTGACAATAACAGAACGAAATCGCTTGGCCCAAGATATTAAATCGGCGGCTTTTTTGACTGGCGATTTTACGACCCGGGCCGGAAAGAAGACAAGCTATTATATTGATAAATATAAGTTTACGACCCGACCAGAGATTATGGGCCCTTTGGCCAAAGCCATTCAGGATCATTTGCCTGATCTGGCATTTGATCGGATTGCGGCGCCAGAGTTAGGTGCAGTACCCATTGCAGCGGTATTGTCTGTCCAGATCGAACGGCCCTTTGTGATTGTCAGAAAGGCCAGTAAAGGATATGGGACCGAGAATTTAATTGAAGGCAGCTATAAAAAAGGCGACAAAATGGTCTTAGTGGAAGATGTACTTACTACGGGCGGTGCGGCCATGGCGGCGGCAGAGGTTTTAGAAGCCAATGGCGTTGAGGTCCTTAAGATTATTGGGGTTGTTAATCGAGAAGAAGGCGCTCATGAGGCCATTCAGAACCGCGGTTGGGCGGTCTCGAGTATCTTAACTGCCTCTGAATTGAAGGCTTTGGATTAAAGTTTAATCGGGGGGATATATTTTATCCATTGTACTTACTACGTTAGTAATTTGTATGTATCCAATTGTTTAGGTTAGTCCATTAAGCTAGGGTGCTTGAGGTTTGTGGGTAATCGTAATAGGGTGGTGATCATGACTCGAAGGTTATTGATTAAGAGGGGTGGCATTGTATACTCAATGGATGGCTCTTGGCCTTTAAATAGCTGAGTCTTGCTATCTTTGGGGATGTGATAGGTGATGGTGCTCTGTTGCTTAGTTAATAGACGTATTTGGATGCCATCGTGGGTGGGGGGTGGATTTATTGATCCGTTTAAGGCCGTAAATTGTTGGGTGATTTGTAAAAATTGGTGGATGATTTCCCTTGCTTTTGGGGGTAAGAGTTGTGCTTGGGTTTGCCAGTTTCCTTGTGTATCTCGATGGTATTGGATCTGTTGCTTGCCTTGTTGGATCTCGACGCGCTGGATCTGTTCTGCAGGGGTATTAAACGGGTAGAGTTGGTACCAGTCCTCAGGGGTGACTGAGATGAACTTAAGTAGTGGGTAGCTGCTGATATAGAGCTGATCTTGATAGTGGACATAGTTTTGTTGGCTGGCGTCTTGAGAGATACTGAGCCTTAATACTTCTTCTTTATCGTTATAGATACTGAGTTGTTGAGTGGCCTGATCTTTAGGTCGGCTTATGGGGTTACTTTTTTTGCTTAATTTGGAGAGTAGCTTGTCGTTATTGAGGAGTTGGATTAGTTGGGATATATTGCTGGGGTTGACCGGAAACTGTTCAATGGACCAGTTATATTGGTCTTTCTTTTCAATTACTATTTGATCTTGCTGAGATTGGATTAGGATGCGGTTCATTTGGGATATGGATAATTTGGGGAGTGGGTGATGTGAGCGCCACTCTTGTTGCCAGGCCCATTTTATTCCGGTCAGACTGATCATAAGAACCATAAAATAGAAGGGCCATGAGGATGATTTCATATTTGGTTTTTCCTTTTAATATAGATCAGTAGCCCGATGATAAGGATTAGACCAGGGCTTAAGAAGGTGATGCCCCATTGGAGTTGTCGTTTTGTTTGGGGACTTAAGGGGGGTAATGGGCGGTGTTGGGTAACGGCTTTAGGTAAAATGTCTTGGCTCCCTAGATTTAAATAGTCCATTAAATTTAGCATAAACGATAAGTTGTTGGGATGAAATTTGATACTTATATCTTGGGCCACAAGGGAGGTACCTATTACGCTTAGGGTTCCTTTTTTGGTGGCGAGTTGTTCGGGGTTAAATAGGGATGGGAATCGGCCTGTCCATAGCCCTATTAAGGGGTATTGTTGGGGGGAGGTAATGAGGTGTGTGTGTTGGGGGTCAAGATTATAAGGGGCGCTTAAGAGTGCAGATTGAGGGCTGGAATTGACCAATATGGTATGTCGTAGGGGGTAACGGGGTGTGTATTGGTAGGGGCTGACATAGGGGAGGGTGAGTTGGGGGATCTCGTTGGTGATGGGGTGATCGGTGCGCATGAAGCCTCGTTTAATAACGGGCCATAGTGGGCTAGGGGTGTTTAATTGTTCGACTTGGTTATAAAAGGGGGCTAGCCCTGCTAGATCACCAATGATAAGCTCGGGTTGGATTTGGATACCAATATTTTTTAGTAATGGCTCAAGGCCACTTTTAATAGGCGTGGCATGATTGCCATGTATTTCGATACTATCGTTGAGCAGGACGACTTGACCGCCGTTGTGTAGGTACTGATCGATATTGTTGAGCTGATTTTCAGAGAGTTGCTTGGGGTGCAGAATGAGTAGGCTTTTAAGGGACGGATCGATGGGCGTATCGGCGAGGGATGATTGTACGTCGTAGCGTTCTTGAAGTTGCTTTAAGAAGACTTGATAGTGCTGCTTGGTTTGGGAGATGGAGGGACTTATGAGTCCAATTTTTGTGGGGGTTTTTTGGATGAGTTGATGGATGCCGATAGATAGTTTAAATTCCAAATTATCGCTGTGTAAGATCATCGGGATAATATGCTGTTGGTCTTGATAGTAGATAATGATACCGGCCATGCCGCTCATCATGGTTGATCGATCGGGGGTGTTGACTTTGACTTGGAACTTGGGCAAGCCCATGGTGGCAGCGGTATGGGCAAGAGCTGGGTTTTCGTCCGGGTCCAGTTCTTTAATTTGGATATAGTTAGGATTGAGTTGACGATAGGTATCTAGGACGCTTAAGACATGGTCTTTGACCAGGTGTAGGTGGCTGGGGAAGCGACTTGAAAAATAGAGATGGATTTGGACCATATCGTCGATACTGGTTGCAATGTGCTGGCTAAATTCAGAAAGTTCGTAGGCATTGTTTTCTGTAAGGTCCCAGCGATAGGTATTGGCTGGAACTAGCATGACCAGTAAGGTGAGCCCAATGAGGATATAAAGAGTATTTAATAGGTGTGTTTTGATGGATGTTGTCATGGGCGTTGTCTTTGGATTTCTAAGCTGGTCCAGGTTAGGCTTAAAAAGCCCAGGATATATCCAATAAAATAGCAACATTGTTTAAGTGAGATCACGCCATTGACCAGTCGATTAAAATGAGGGGCAAGGCCCATTTCAAATAGGAATTTAGCGATGGGGACGGGTAACTGGTATTGTAGTAGTTGGTGAGAGAGGCCCATGAAAAGGAGGGCGGTGATACTGGACAGACAATAGGCTAAAATTGGGTGTCGGGTCAGACTTGAAAAAAATTGGCCATGGGCCAAATGAAATAAAGCGAGAAAAATGATACCGAGATAGCCAGAGATGATGGGGCCGAAATCTGGATCGCTGATTTGGATGAGCATAATAGGAATAGGAAGGCTAATTAGAATAAAGAGTAAGACTTGGCAGAATTGGGCCAGGTACTTGCCTAGGATTAGGGAAAGCGTGCTGAGTGGTAAGCCAAATAGTAAGGCCATGGTATCTTCTTGTTTTTCTTCGGACCAGCTTCCCATGCTTAAGGCAGGAATAATAAACACAAAGAACCAGGACATTAGGTGGAAGAGGCTGGGCAAGCTGCTTTGACCTAAGAGAAAAAATTGATTAAAGAAGAGGGTGCTTAGTGCGATGAATACAGCACTTATACTTAGGTAACTGCTAGGGGTGAGTAAAAAGAGATAAAGGTCTTTTTTGAAAATGGCCCAGGTGCCCTTCATAATGTTCCCTCAATTAGTGATAGGAAGGCTGATTCTAGATGATGATTGTTCTTTTTTAGTTCTTTTGTTGCCATATCAGCCAGTAGTGTGGCCTTGTTTAGAATTAGGAGCCGGGGACAGAGTTCTTCAATTTCACTTAAGATATGAGAGCTGATGATAATGGTACAGGAGGCTTGGAGTTCGGTGATGAGGGATCGGATCTGACGCATTTGTTTTGGGTCTAGTCCGTTCATGGGTTCATCTAAGATTAGAATTTCAGGTTGATGGATAATGGCTTGGGCGATCCCGACCCGTTGTTGATAGCCCTTGGAGAGCGTATGGATAGGGTGATTGGCTTTTTCTTCTAAATGGCATCGTTGCATACTAGTCTTAATTGCGCTAGGGATCTGCTTGTGATGGAGCTGTCTTGCTTGTGCAATAAATAGTAAAAACTCTTGGACACTTAGCTGGGAATATAGGGGATTCGTTTCAGATAAATAGCCGATCTGTGTTTGTAGGGATTGGCGATGGGTTTTTATGGACTTGCCCTTGATTTGGCAGTGGCCGTTTTGGATCCCTATGATCCCTGTTAATAATGACATTAAGGTGCTCTTTCCTGCCCCATTAGGACCAATGAGCCCGATGATTTCACCCGGGTTAATATGAAACGAAATATTTTTGAGGGCGTTGGTATTGCCATATTGATGGGAAAGGTCTTTGACTGTGATCATGATACTTCTATTTTACTTTGAATGAGTTAGATTTGGAAATGCTTGGATTTGAATCAGACCGGATTTATGATACTCTAATAAAGTCCTATAAAATAGCCTTAACAAGGAGATTTATGTGTCACAACTTATAGCAGTGGGTCATTATGTGCCTGAACGGCGATTGACTAACTTAGATTTAGAGAAAATGGTAGAGACCAATGATGAATGGATTGTTCAGCGGACCGGTATTAAAGAGCGTCGTATTGCTGCGGATGACGAATTTACCAGTGATTTATGTATCAAGGCAGTTCAGAATTTACGAGAGCGATATCCAAGTGCTTTAGAAGGGGTCGATCATATTGTTGTGGCGACTATGACCGCGGATAATTATTGTCCGAATGTGAGTAGTCAAGTTCAAGCTCACTTTGGGATTTCAGATTGTGGTGCGACGGACCTTAATTCGGCGTGTTCTGGTTTTGTTTATGGGTTAACGGTGGCCCATGGCCTTATTTGCTCTGGCTTTAATCAGAAAGTATTGGTGATTGGGGCAGATGCCATGTCTAAAATTGTGGACTTTAAGGACCGGACCACCTGTATTTTATTTGGGGATGGTGCAGGGGCAGCGATTTTAGAGTCAGCGCCAACATCAGACTTTTTGGTTTCATATACATCGACTCAAGGTGAATTGGCCTCTAATTTATATTGTACAGGTCTATCAGAGACCATTGGTCCTAATCGTCGTGTGATTACTCAAAATGGCCGTGAGGTCTTTAAATGGGCGGTGAGTAGTGTTCGAAAAGGGGTGGGCTTAATTTTAGAAAAAGCAAAGATGGATGCTTCCCAGCTAGATTGGTTTATTCCTCATAGTGCCAATCAACGTATTTTAGATGCTGTTTGTGAGAAGTTGGGAATCCCTAGTGATAAAGTGTGTAGCGCCTTGCCTTATTCAGGAAATACTTCTGCGGCCAGTATTGGTATTGCGCTTTCTGAAGGGGTTCTTGATCAGAAAATTCAACAAGGCCAGACCCTTTGTTTATATGGGTTTGGGGGCGGTCTGACCCAATCAGGACTGGTTTGTCGACTTCATCAACTGAATTAGTGATTGGGTAAGGGCTTGAGTTTATTCTAAGGAATATATCTAGATCGTGTTGTATACCGGACTTTTTTTCATGGTATTAAAGTCGCTTGAAAACCCGGTCATGGACGTGATCCCGCCAGTATGTAAAAATAAGACTCGGTCACTTTTTTTGAAATAGCCTTCTCGAATCAATGTTAAAAATCCGTCTAGGGCTTTTCCGGTATAGACTGGATCACAGATAATTCCTTCACTTTGGGCTAGGGTCTGGATGGCGGTTACGGTACTGTCTTTGGGTAAAGAATAACCGGGTCCCACAAAGCGGTCATCGACCTTGACTTGATCGGCCTTAACAGTAGGGATATTTAGTTTTTCACTGAGCGCTTGGGCAAGTCCTAATACTTTTTCTTCTTGTTCAGATTGACTTCTCATCACGGAAATACCCGTGACAGGGATCTCGTTTTGAAAGCCAGCTACTAAGCCTGCATGGGTTCCAGAGCTGCCACTGGCGGCAACCACATGGGTTAAGCCTAGATTTAAAGATTGGTTTTGCTCTTTGATTTCTTCGGCACATCGTACATAGCCCAATGCCCCGATGCTGTTGGAGCCACCTCCTGGGATAATATAGGGTTTTTTACCGTTATTTCTTGCTTTATCACTTAATCTTTTCATTTCATTTTGTAAATTTGTACCGCCAGGGACCACATGGATCTCTTTGGCGCCTAATAAGTGGTATAAAAAGTTATTGCCACTGGCGTTCTCATGATAGGTGTTTTTGACCCGTTCTTCTAAGATTAGGATGCAGTCCATGTTTTCTCGATTGGCGGCACTTAAGCAGATTCGGCAATGATTGGACTGGATGGCACCGACCGTTACAATGGTATCCGCGCCTTGTTGTTTGGCATCAGCGATCAAGTACTCCAGTTTTCGAGTTTTGTTGCCATAATAACTATTCACATCGTCTCGCTTAATGAATAATTCCGGGCAGTTTTCTCCTAAGTGGCGTCGTAGATTTGATAGGGTTTCGATGGGAGTGACACTCATGTATGCTTGTCTTGGGATATCTTTAATACTCATTTTTTGCTCCTTTTTTTATAAAAATAGCGAGATGGCCGGGTTTTCTGTCTCATTAAAATAATTGAGTTGGGTTTCTTTTATACATGCGTCAAACTTCTTTAGGTCGGCGTCTGGGACTTGGATTCCGACTAGGACTCGACCAAAGGCAGCGCCATGGTTTCGATAATGAAAGAGACTGATATTCCAATTCTGACCCAATTGTTGAAGAAACTCAAGTAGTGCACCAGGACGTTCGGGGAATTGGAAGCGATATATTTTTTCGTCTTTGATTTCTTGGGCTTTTCCCCCAATCATGTGTCGAAGGTGAAGCTTGGCCACTTCGTTTTGGGTCATATCAATAGGATCGTAGGAGAGGCTATGTAATTGTTGAATAATGGCGTCTTTTTCTTTGTTTCCTTCTTGGAGCTGAATGCCGACAAAAATCATCGCCTCGTTTGGGTTTGATACTCTGTAATTAAATTCGGTGATGCCATGGCCTTTGAGGGCTTTACAAAAGCTTAAAAAGCTTCCCTTTTTTTCGGGTATTTTCACGGCGAGTAAGGCTTCTCGCTCTTCTCCAATTTCGGCCCGTTCGGCGATGTGTCGGAGTCGGTCAAAGTTAAGGTTTGCACCACAGGTGATTCCGATTAAGTGCTGGTTTTTTAGTTTAGGGTTTGCATTTAAGTAGGCTTTGATTCCGGCCACGGATAAGGCGCCGGCAGGCTCGACAATGCTGCGGGTCTCTTCATAAATATCTTTGATGGCGGCACAAATTTCGTCAGTATCCACTTGAATACACTCATCCACAAGCGCGGGTAGTACTTCAAAGGGATATTGGCCAACTTGTTTCACGGCCACGCCATCTGCAAAAATACCGATTTTGTCGAGAATAACGCGTTCCTTTGCCTTTAATGCGGCTGCTAAACAGGCTGAGTTATCTGCTTCGACGGCAATAATTTTGATTTTTGGGTTAATGTGTTTGAGGTAGACGGCCATGCCGGAAATTAATCCACCGCCACCCACCGGAATAAATATGGCATGAAAGTCACTGCCAATTTCATCGATGATTTCTTTCGCCACGGTGCCTTGCCCGGCAATGACATCAGGGTCATCGTAAGGATGAATAAAAGTTCGAGACTCTTTTTGTTCTATTTCTTTTGCCTTGATGTGGGCGTCATCGTAGGTATCTCCTGCAAGGATCACCTTTCCCCCAATCCGTTTGACGGCATTCACTTTAATTTGTGGGGTTGTCACTGGCATTACAATTATGGCGGATAGGCCTAGTTTTTGAGCAGCTAAGGCCACTCCTTGGGCATGATTGCCTGCTGAGGCGGTGATGACTCCTTTGGCTTTTTGAGACTCTGATAATTGAGCGATTTTATGGTAAGCACCTCGAAGTTTAAAGGAAAAGACCGATTGGGTATCTTCCCGTTTAATTTGAATCTGATGTCCCAGTCGATTTGATAAGACTGGCGCTTCTTGCAGGGACGTTTGTTGGGCCACGTCATAAACGGGACTGTTTTCAATGGCCTTGATATAATCCATATGAGTCATAGTCTTAGTGTATAAGATTGACTGCTTACGTGCAACAATGGCAGCAGCGATGGGGTGTTGTCGAAAGGGTGAGCATGAGGTAAGATTGATCTTTGCTTTGGATTTCTTTTTTCTTAAGTGCAGATTTTTCGGCAATGTTAATTATTGGTTCTGTTTTTTTATTGATGGGGAAGACCACTGTAATATTAAGAGTATCATCGTGAGTGTGGATCTTGTATTTAACTTTGACGCTCTTTCTTTGACATTCTGACAGAATACGGGTGAGTGGTCCCATTTGGTTTGGGATAATGGTTTCAGGTCTCAGTTGTTGTATTTCAGCCAGAACTATATCCTTGTGAAGGATCATTACAAAGCCTTTGCTGATAGCAGCTGCTTCTTCTTCTTTTAATACATCATTAAAACAGAGGCTTATTGTGCTGTATTTGATTTGATTTGATAACTGTAAGAATATCTTTCCTGGGATTAGATCAATAGGGGGCTCTTCCTGAAAACAACACTTTTTAAGTTCCTCTAGGAATCTGATAAATTGGATATGAATATCAGGGATTCTCAGACCTTGACCTATTTCTGCTGGATGAAATAAGAGATATTTGAATCCGGCTATATAGTTGAGCCACGGGCAAGAAAAGTTGAATGCGAATAAGGGGTCACTTTTGAGTTGCTTACATAGTTGGAAGAGTTGCTTTTCTGAGTGTTCAAATAATTGATCAAAAATGAGGGTTTGACTTTGTTGTTGTTGAAGGACGATATAGGAGAGTTCTGTGCTTTGGCATACTCGAAGGATGATTCTTAACTTGTCTTGGGCGTTTGACCGGGCAATTCGGATTCCGATGTTGCCTTGTTGAACATTAATACTAAGGCTAGTTCCGGTCTTTGGGAAATGAATAAGTGAGATGTGTTTAGGACTACTTTTAGTTTTATTTTCAAGAAAAGGCATGCTTGCGATTTGATAGGTTTCGTCATGGGCGAGGATAGGGGCGATTAGATAAGTAAGAATTAGTTTGAATTGATTTTTTCTTGCTTGATCTGATTTCAAATAGGATTTATGGTCTAGTTTTTTAGGGATGATGAATGAGTCTGGTAATTGGCCGCGGATTCCTTGTTTTATTTCTGTAATCACGGACTTAAATTCGGCCAATCTGTGGGTATAGTTAGAAAAAAAGTCGTGAAGGTCGCTTTCGCTTAGAGACGTGTTGAAATGTGACTTTGTAACCTCAATTGTATCTTTTTGTGCTCTTTTTTTTCGGTGTTTCCCTTTTTGGAGGTTCTTTTTGATGAATAGGTTGCAGTCCGGTAATGTGATTCGTTTAGGATCTTGGGATAAAGTGCGGTTAGTAAAAAATTCGTTATCGGGAATATTAAAGGGGTTACTTTCTTTTAGTATGGTATCAAGTTTGCTAAATCCGGTGTTTGATTGTTGGGAATGGGGTGACTGGCTTGCTAAAAGTTTGAGTGAGTTTATTGGCATTGTATCTGACTGCTGTTATTGATATAAGTGGAAATAGTGTATCGGGCTTTTTCAGTGTCTGCAAGTATAGGCTTATGTAAGGTCTTGTGTATATGAAATTAAAAGATACTTCTCTTGATTTCTTGTTGTGACCTCGTTTACTTTAAATTGGGTTTGAAGGCTCTCTTTTATTTGGGGCGTTATTTTTATGGATGGGGCTGAAAATGCGATATGAATCTTGCTTTGGGTTTTCTTGATCTTATGGGTAGTTTTAATCCCATCGTTTTGACTTATTTGTATCAATCGTCGCAAGGTGTTGATTTGCTCGATACTGATTTGTTCTGGGTTGAGGTATTGAAATAAGCGTAACTCTTCGTTTGAGTGGCCTTTCATTGCGATGCCTGACCCCATGATTTCAGGTGTGTTAATTTGGGTGATATGATCTGGGTAGATTCTGAATTGGGTTATATTACAGCTTAGATGGGTTAAGATTACGGATGGAAGGGTTTGAATATCGGGCTCATTTTCAAAAAAATAGCCTTTGATTTCCTTAAGAAGTTCAAGAAAGTGTCCAAAGTGATTTTTTAATCTTTGTGTTTGTCGTTCTGTATCGGCATAAGTTAAATAAAAGATATAATTAGATGGTTTTGATAATTGGAGCTTATAACTTGGATAATTAAATGCAATTAAGCTTGGTAGTGTGCGCTTTTTAATGATGTCGTGTATGTCTTTTATAGTTAAGTTGTATAGGTGATCGAATATAAAGGTGGTATTGCGGTCGCAATCCAGTGTGCTGTAGACGATATTGGTGCGTTTATAGAAGCGCTTTAAGTTGCCTATGCAATCGGTTTCTTGTACGTTATATAGGCATAATGATAGGGTTCCTTGATTTGTATTGACGGCGATACTTGTTTGGGTTTTCGGAAAATAAAATTGTGATATTTGAGTTTGTTTTTCTCCGTTTTTATTAAGGACGCACATGCTTGCCCATTGGTAAATTCGTTCTTGGCTTAAAATTGGACATAGTAAGAGGCAGGTGACCACTACTAGGTGTTGGGTTTTGCGTTCTCCAATTTTTTTTCTTAGCGCTTTGGTATCTTCTGTTTGTTTGATATGGTTGAAGCAGGTATTAATTTCGATGAGATTATCATTTATCTGAGTGACAAAGTCTTGAAGTAACTCCTTGTTTAAGGCGTATCGATAATGATCATTTACACGGCTTTTAAGTTTACTTCGAGGCATATAGAATGTTGCTAATTGATCGGCTTTTCTATTTGTATCAAGGGTAATATGAAAGGATGGTAATTCTTTTTCGGTAGGGTTTAGACGGAGTTGATGTTGGACAAATAGGCGCTTTTTTGTAAGTCCAAACGGATTATGTGCTTGGATGACCTTGGCCATTTCAATGAATGCGCTAGGGGCACTGAGTAAGGAGGTGGATTGGGAAATGAGTTTATAGCTAATGTTGAACATGGTGAATTTGGCTGAATAAGAACGGATTACGAGTCTTTTAATGCGACCCCATATTTTTTTAACCAGCGTATATGGGACTTATATGCGGGGTCATATTGCTGGACGAGTTGCCAAAATGCAGCCTGGTGGTGCATGTGGGTGAGATGACATAGTTCATGGATGACAACATAATCAATGATGTGCAGAGGGGCCTTTATGAGTCGCCAGTTTAGGTTAATGTTTTTTTGCTGGAGCAGCTACCCCAACGTGACTTTTGGGACTTGATTCGGATTTGGTTGACCTGACAGTTCATTTTTTGGGCATGGATATGGACCCGGTCAGTTAAAATATCTCTGGCTTGATCTTGGTACCATTTATTAAGGGCCTTTTGTAGGCCTTGATTGTCATTATGCTCACTGTAGCCGGCCATGATGAGGGTCTGATTATCAAGCCAAATGGAAGGGGGCGATTGAGGTTTAAATTGCAGTTTATAGGGGTTTCCTAGGTAAAAATGTGTTGCATTGGTGATGAATTGAGGTTCGAGGTATTTTTTTTGGAGATCTTGATAGGCCTTTAATTGTTTTTGGACCCAGCTATGATGTTGATTGAGTATATTTTGGGCCTCTTTATCTCGCATGTTGATGGGGCCTTTGACGATGATCTGGTCTTTGATCACAGTTAGGTTGATTCTTTTGAGCCGTGGTTGTCGTTGGATAGTAACGCTTGGTGAGCCGCTCATATTAGGCGGATAGGTTCCTTTTTAAGGTGTTAATGGTGTCTTGGTAATTGGATTGGCCAAAGAGTGCGGAACCGACTACAAAGGTATCGGCCCCTGCTTGGGAAACGGCTTGGATATTGTTGGGATTAATACCGCCATCCACTTGGAGTCTTATGTTTCGGCCGGACTGGTCGATAAGGCGACGGGCCTCTTTAATTTTTTCGAGGGTATATTCAATAAAAGACTGGCCTCCAAAACCTGGGTTCACTGACATGATTAAAATAAGGTCAATTTTGTCCATGACATGGGCCAAGTCGGATAAGGGTCGACTGGGGTTAAAGGCCAGGCCCACTTGGATGTTATGGGCTCGAATTTGTTCAATGGCCCGGTCAGTATGGGTACAAGCGTCGGGGTGAAAGGTAATAAGTTGGGCGCCTGATTTGGCAAACTGCTCAATTAGGGATTCAACGGGCTGGACCATTAGATGGACATCAATGGGTGCGCTTACGCCATGTTTGATCAAGGCATCGCAAACCAAAGGTCCAAAGCTTAGGTTGGGGACATAGTGGTTGTCAATGACATCAAAATGGATCCATTCGGCGCCTGCCTTAATGACGTCGTCTACTTCTTGACCCAGTTGGGCAAAGTTGGCGGCGAGAATGGAGGGGGCAATAATGGGTGCTTGTTTCATGATGATACAAGTGTATCAAACATCAACCGGAATTGGGAATATCTTAGATGATATCTTGTCTTAGTACTGTTAACCCTCGAATGGATCAAATGCAATGGTAGCAACCATTGTTTAATAATCCCTAGTGGATTAACTAATGAGCCCCAATCGTTATTGAGCCTTATTTTAATTAGATAGCATCACTTTTTTGCTGGGGGTGACGCTTGGATATACTGATAGGGTTGTAGCTTTATAATGCAGTTCTATTCGAATTTTGATTGGATTACAATTAAGTGATGAATAAACTTATATCCATGCCTGTAGTCAAAAAACAGTGTTTAGATGAGACTTGTTTTGAAGATTTGTTAGACCATTTGAAGATCCGTGATCATATTCCTTTATTATGTGCTTGTCCGGCCGTATTGCCTGCAAGTTATTTTATTGTGGTGGATAATTTTCAGCAAAAAAAGACCCTTGAATGGGGCCTTCAGCAGAAGGGAATCATCGCCACTGTTCTAAGCCAAGATAAGGATGTGATTCCAGCTCAATTAAATATTAACTTTGGTCGTTTTTTTACAGGGGCATCTCAATTGATCCAAAAGGGAACGTCTATCTTAATTCCTATCACTCAACAATCTTCAGAGCGGACACGACATTCAGTTCAAGTGGGCTCGGGTGATCAGCATGCGGATGTTGCTTGTGTGATTGGGATGAATCATTCTTGTCTCTCTAATATGTATGTTGGTATTTCTGAGGATCAGCCTGACGTATTTACCATTACAGCACGACAAGATATTGAGCCGTTAAGTCCATTAACATTTCATTACTCCGTAACAGAGGATGATATTTCTGCTTTTTCACGCTGCTTGACGCCTTCTCATGATTCAAAATCGGCACCTTCTCTTGACGGGATTTTTAATTTGAGTTTAGAGGCGCTTATCGCTCTTAAAGACTATGGGGATACCCCGCAACTTAGATTGGGCGTTAAGAACTTTGGAACGTAATTTTTTTTAATTAATAACATAACGTATTTAATTCATATATAGAAACTATAATAATATCTTTAATAATTAACATGATTACACTAGTAGATACTAAGGTAGTAAAGAGCAGTGATATTTTTAGCCTTATCTGTAGTGTACATTCAAGTTGACATGAAGAAAACTTAGGGAAATATGAGGACAGTCAAATAATTCAAAATAAGATTGGATAGGCGCATGATGTAGAGGTCAAATGAGTGCTATGCTTTTTTGAGTCAATTTTTAAACTTATCCTACTTCAATGAAAATTAGATCAATAACACGGTTATTACGTGCAATTCCTGATCCTGAGCGTCGACAGACCCAATTGGATGCGATGTTGGTGAAGAGTGTAGATTTGCCTTTAGATTGGTCGTTATTTTTTGCCTTGGTCGAGGCAGGTGCCAATGTTAATTGTTGTTATGAAGAAAAAACATTGTCTTATAAGACGCCGTTTTTAAAGGTGATTGAGACGGGGCATTTACCTCTTGTTCAGATCTGTATAGCGCATGGGGCCGTTTTAAATGGGTTGGTACACGAGTATGCGGATTCACCTGTCTTTGTTGCAGCAAAGCACGATCATGCCGATGTTCTGACCTATCTATTGGAACAGAGGTGTGATCCATCCGTGACAAAAAATGAGCTTTCTGGACCGGTGAATGCGCTTCATATTGCGGTCCGCAATGATGCTTTTGATGCTGTTAGCGTGTTATTAGACCATGGGCTGGACGTTAATCAACAGTATCAGAATGGTAGGGGCTTAAGTTATTCGCCACTCCATTTTGTTTGTTCAGCTAAAATGGTGAGGTTTTTGGTAGATAATTATGATGCAAGTGTTGACTTGGATAGTGAATACGGGACAGCTATTCATACTGTGATAGGCTGGCATGGTGACGTGTTTAATGAATTACTCTTGCAAGGTGCGGACCCGCATTATAGTTGTAATGGGGTGACCGTTGCGACAAAACTTCAATGGAAATTGCTTGATTTGTATCCTAAAATTGACAAAATATTAAAAGAAAACCCACTATCAAGTCATTCTGAGAATAATCTCAGGAATCATTTTAAGCAGTATTCTCGCTATGAACAACAGCTTAGATTTCTCGCTGCTAGGGAGGTTAAACCTGAATCGGATTTGAAACTTGTTGGCCGTTATGTTGATAACGAATGTTATAACCAGGTGTGTGCTGAGTAAGGATTCTATTACTTTTATCTATATGGAGACACTTGTGTTTTTATAGTAATGGTATTATTCTAAAATAGTTTTTTTTAGTCATTTAATTTAAGGAGAATTGAAATCATGAGATCTTTAGCGGTTTTTTTAATTACACTTTTGATGCCGTTTCAATTGGCTTATGGGTTGGACTTGAGCCCTGAGCAATTTTTGGAATTTGGAGGAGAGATTCAAAAAACTGAACGGGAATATTTATCTAAATGGATGTTTACTTTGGGCTCTACTCTGATGGTATCAAGTTCTTTTGTTTCATCTGAATTTAAGCCGGTTATTTATGGCGCAAGTGGGATTTACTTTTTGCTAGGAGGCGTTTCTGTTTTTTCAAAAGGGCTCATTGAACAAAAATATGAAGAAGGAATTCAAACCCCTAATAGAAATAAGCGTGAGTTGCTACAAGAGGTTTATGATGATTTAAAAATGTCTCGATATATGGTGACGGCTGGCATGTTAGCTCCAATTTTGTTGAATAATCGGGATAAGGATATGAAAATATATATAGGGGCAACTAGCGTAGGCTTTGCATTGGCTTTATATTGTTTTGAAACCCCTTTAGAGGGCTATATTCAAGATATTCTTAAGCAAGAGACGACCAAGGTAGAGGTTAATATTGAACCCACTTTTGATGGATTAAGAGCGGGATTGGTGTTTCATCATTAATTGATGAGCTTGGTAAAAAAAAATACTATATTTTATTTATTATATCTAAAGTTTGACATTGATGGACTGTGAAATGTTCTTTATCAACAAGTCGCTTTAATTAAGGGTGAGTACTAGAGGGCAGCTTGGCCATTATATAGGTCTTCTCTTTCGCAATGTCATGAGACTGCAGAATGGATTCAATATCGGTATAGGAGATAGTGATATTTTATACATGGGTGATGCTCTGTTTTTATTTTGAATTAAGTCAGAAGATCATAGTTACTAGAATACTAACAAAATCTTGATCTGATGTTATATCGAAGGGTCTAATTAGATTATTTGAGTGACTGCGATGAAGCCCTTGGTAAGTTTAAGCGCTTTTTTCAAAAATGAGTTCAGGGCACTCAAATTTCGCCAAGTATTGCTTTAAATAGCGCTTAATAGTGTTGGGATCAATATCTGCTTTAGTTTGAATATAAGCGACGGGCCGGTTCCCAAATTCAGGGTCTTTTTGGGGGTGTACTTTGGCATGACTGATTGCTGGGTGGGCGCATAATCGGGCTTCAATCTTTTCAGGTTGAATGACTTCACCGCCTGATAAAAAGGCCCGGTCCATTCGTCCCTTGATACTGAGTTCTCCTTTATGATTGAGTTGACCTATATCTTGGGTGATGAACCATCCGTCTTTGCTTAAGGGGAGTTTGATGAGGTCTTGATCAATATAGCCTGAACATAAGCTTTGACTTTTGATGGCAATTTGACCACTTTTAAGAACTTTGATCTGGGCATGAGGGCCCGGTTTTCCAGCGCTTTGAATGGGGCTTTTTTGGGTTATTTTTTTACTTATACATACTTGTGAAGCGGTTTCAGTAAGTCCATAACTTAGATGGATGGGAAGCTTGTTTTGTAGGGCTTTTTGGATTAATGCGTTGGGTATTTCAGAGCCACCTAGCATAACGGCTTGAAGGTTAGGGTAGGGGGCTGGATCTTCTAGCCATTGCCGCAGCTGGGTACTAACGAGTGAGACATGACTGACCTGATGCTTGAGACAGGTTCTTGAGATGGGGCTCTTGGGATTTTTAATGACTAAGCTCGCCCCTTTTTCTAAGACACGGTATAAAATGGCCATGCCACTTACATGATGTAAGGGCAAACTTAATAGCCAGCGATGGTTGCCTTGAAAGTGTAATGCCTTTGTACAGGCTCTGGCATTGGCTTGATGTTGGTCATGGGTATGTAATATGCCTTTGGGCTGGGAGCTGGTCCCTGAACTTAAGATGATGCTTGCCGGGTGTTGGGCATGAGTTGAATCGGGGACTCTTACTAAGGCCCCTATCTTTGTTTTTAGTTCTGGGATCGGTAAATGAGGGGTTTTTAATTGTTTAATGGGGTGACTACTAATATAAGCGCTACAAGATAAGGTTTTGATATGATGAGTTAAAGTGGCCTCAGGAAATTTGGGGTTAAGGGGGACGACCACGCCATTAAGGGCATGAATACTTAGAATGAGAAAGACTTGAGTTACTGGGTCTGGACATATAATCGCGATGCGTTGGCAGGGTCTTGAGCTAGGTAAGGTAAGGGGTGGTAGGAGACTGCTAAGTAAATTAAGGCTTTCTGAATAGGTCCATTCTCTATTATCACAAATAATAAAGGGGTGATCCCCTTTTTGTTCGGCCCATTGGCGTAGAGAGGCGGCCATGATTTAGATTAGGCTGAGTACATTTTCAGGAGGTCTTCCAATAATGGCTTTTTGATCGCTGACTAAAATGGGCCGCTCTAGCAGATGGGGATGCTGAACGAGAATTGCGATGATGCTTTCTTCATTATCGGGGTCTATTGAAAGTGCGAGTGCTTTTAATTCTTTTTGTCGGATTAGGCCGGTGATGGGGGACTCTAGTTTTTGAATTATTTCAGCGACTTGCGCTTTGCTAAGCCCCTCCTTAAGATATTCATGAATATGGATATTTTGCCCCTCTAATAATTGAAGGGCTTGTCTTGATTTACTACACCGGGGGTTATGATAAAGTTTCATTAGGGTCTTCGCTTGAATTTAGAAAAGTCCGGTGATCGTTTTTCAACAAAGGCATTTCGACCCTCTTGGCCTTCTTCACTCATGTAAAATAACATGGTGGCATTGCCGGCCATTTCTTGAAGGCCATATTGACCGTCACAATCGGCGTTAAGGGCAGATTTTAGGCATCGAAGGGCCATAGGTGAGTGTTGAAGCATTTCTTGGCACCACTGGACGGTCTCTGCTTCGAGTTTTTCTAATGGAACCACGGTATTGACTAAGCCCATTTCAAGGGCTTGTTGGGCGGTATATTGCCGACATAGAAACCAGATTTCTCTTGCCTTTTTCTGTCCTACGATTCGGGCCATATAACTAGCGCCAAATCCGCCATCAAAAGACCCGACTTTAGGGCCGGTTTGACCAAAAATGGCATTATCAGCTGCAATGGTCAAATCGCACATCATGTGTAGGACATGACCGCCGCCAATGGCATAACCGGCCACCATGGCCACTACTGGCTTGGGGCAGTGACGGATGTCGCGTTGGAAGTCTAATACGTTTAAATGGGTGCTGCCACTATTGTCTTTATAGCCGTCATCACCTCTAATTTTTTGATCGCCACCAGAGCAGAAGGCTTTTTCGCCTTGGCCTGTGAGTATAATGACGCCAATATCGTCATTGTAACGGGCGTCATTTAAGGCATGCATCATTTCTTGGACGGTTTTGGGTCTAAAGGCGTTTCGGCATTCAGGTCGATTAATGGTGATTTTAGCAATCCCATTACTTGCTTCGTATAAAATATCCTCGTATGGATTTACTTGGGTCCAGTTTTGCTCGAATGTAGCTTTTGTTTCTTTCAATTGGCTCATCATCAGTCCTTTTTTAATCGGTTAGAATAATTTAGGATTATAGCACGGTTTTATATAAAAATATAAGTAAGGCTTATACACTCCATTTTCTGGGAATACCTGTTATAATGCCCCTATGTATATGGGCTATTTACGTTCTCTATTTTTAGGTCTACTGGGGCTTTGTTTATATTCCTTATCAACCCATGCGGCGCCCACCCAAGTGATGATGTTACAGGGGGGATGGGGGAGTATTTCAGGGGGAGGTGTCCTTGTTCGTCATCAACATTCGCCTCAACGATATATTGATATTGGGGCAGGTCTTTCAACAACGGGGATTAAGGTAGGGTCTCGGTACCTTCATCGCTTTTCATCACAAGTTGGCCCTTTTCATTTGATCGCAGGGGCTGGCCTGGGGGCTTCTTCTGGAATTAGTCAAGAATTTGTGCTCTCTTCAAGCGAAAACACTTGGGTCTTTGACCTAAGCCCCATTGCTTATTTACATGTCACTTTGGGTGCTTATATTCAAACCTGGCGCTATGTTTTTTCTCTTAATACCGGGTATTTTTATCCACTAGGTCATCCGGCCCGTGAAATTCGTGGAAAATCGGATGCTGAAATTCGTCGGCTATTGGCATTGTTTTATGGACCAGGCCCAGTGATTGAATTCGGTATTGGCCGCATTTTGTTTCATTCAAACTAATGATTATTAGTAAGGCCAAGATTATTCAAATTCAGATTCCGTATCAATCGGTATTAAGCACAAGCCGGGGGCCAGGTTCCTTGTTTAAACATGCCTTGCTTTTGTATTTAACAACAAGTGAGGGGCGTTCTATTTATTCAGAATGTGTGGCATTTCCAGATCCATTGTATTGGCCAGAGACTATTCAAATGGCCCATTATTCTTTATCTAAGTGGCTATTACCTAGGTTATTAGGGGTCTCGCTTGATTCCGTTTCTCATGCTAGTTCGATTATGGATGCCCATGTTCGTGGTCATGAGATGGCTAAGGGGTGTATTGAAATGGGCGTAAGTGCGCTATGGGCGGCAGACCAGTCATTGGCTCAGTTTTTAGGTTCAACTCAGTCTCAAGTTGAGGCGGGATATGTTATCGGCCATATTCCTGATGATCAAGAGTTAGTCTCAACCATTCAACTGGGTTTATCTCAGGGGTATTGCTCATTTAAATTTAAATTATGTCCCGGTGATGAAGATCGGTTAAGTCGATTGATTACGGAGACTATTCCGGAGTATGTTCGTGTTTCTTTGGATGCCAATGGGGCCTATCAACCTAATGATATTGGTGATTTATCTCAAGTAAATTGGGACCGGATTTCACAGTTTGAACAACCTTTTTCTTGGCAAGATTTGTCGAGTCATCAGGTATTGGCTCGGCAGATACCCGCGACAATATTACTTGATGAATCCTTGCGTGCCTGGCAGCAGGTTCCATTACTATCGACAGGTAACCCTTTATTAGGCTTGAGTATAAAACCAGGGCGATTGGGTGGCTATGGTCCTGCTAAAATGGTGCTAGATCAGGCGAAGAAATTAGGGGTGTCTTGTCGATTAGGTGGGATGATGGAAACAGGGATTGGCCGTGCTTATGCATTGGCTTTTTCTGGATTAGATGGCATTGACCTAGGGTCTGATTTATCAGCCTCTGCTCGGTATTTTGAACGTGATGTGTTGCAAGATCCTATTCAGGTGACTGATGATGGGTATCTTAATATTCCTGATCAAGGGGGTATTGGAGTGAAAGTGGATGAGGATTATCTTGCTTTTTTAGAAGTTGAGTCTGAGGAGCTTTATGCCGAATAAACGTATCGGGTTATTGGGTTGTGGTCGCTTGGGTCGCCCCTTGGCCCATCTTTTAATTAAAGAAGGGCACGATGTCTATGCTTTAACACAAACACCAAAATCGGCTCAAAAGCTGAGGCAAGAAGGTATTTGGGCCCTTGATTGTGATCTTAATCCAGAGTGCTCGATTTTATTGCCTGCTGAAATCTTGGCTTGTGATGAGTGGATTATTACGATTCCGTTTAAACGCGACCTAAAGGATCCCTATCAATATTCTCGTTTAATGGGTTATTTGTGTTCTCTTTTACCTAAGAAAGAAGGGGCCATTATGATGTGTTCGTCTACATCGGTATATCCGAATCGAGATGGATTGATGACCGAATCGATGCCTTTTGTTTTTGATTCTTCTCGACAAGAGGCGCTCTATCAAGCAGAGCAAGTGATTTTATCTTCTTCTTATAATGCCAAGGTTTTACGGATTGGAGGATTGGTGTCAGGGCCTGAATTTTTTGCTCAAAGTCCATCTCGTTTAAAATCTGCTGATCAGCCTGTGAATCTCATTTTTAGGTCTGATGTGGTTCATGTTATGGCCTACTTGCGTACATGTCATCATTTTTCGGGCGTGCTGAATGTAGTGGCAAATGAACATCCTACCCGAAGAGAACTTTATGGGTATTATGCGCAGTTATTGGGGATTATGGCCCCGGCCTTTAATGAGCAATTACCTGCCATTCAAAAAATTGTTTCTAACGAGCGATTAAAAAAAGTGCTAGACTATAAGGGTGATTTGACGTTGTTTAAAGGAGGAAAAGGTGATGATTAAGAAGGCAATGATTACAGGGGTGTTTTATTGGGCTTTTTTGTCCACTGCCACCTTGGGTGTCGTGAGTATTGAACTTGATTTTCCTCGTGATGAAGATCGGAGCACCTATTTTGAGTCAGGGATAGACTTTACTCAAAAGACCGGGAATGTTAATAGTACTGCTTTGGGGATTGATTTTAGGTTGGATTCATTTTCTGGAAAAAATCATTATGTGATAATGGCAGATAAGCGGTCTCGAAGTGTTAGTCAAGTTGAGTATGATGACTATTTAATGGTTCATTTACGATTTATTCGGCAGCTTACAGAGCATATGTTTTCTGAACTATTTATTCAAAATGAACAAAACCCCTATGTTTCTTTGAATCAACGGCAACTTTATGGCCTTTCATTTCGACATGAGTTGCTTCGTCGACGTAATGAATTTTATGATACGACAATTTTTGGGGCAACGGGCATGATGTTAGAACTAGAGGCCCTTTCAAGTGAACCTGATGATCGCCGGTATCGCTTTAATAATTATTTGAATGCTCGGATTGTGAGTGATCAACGATATGAGATGCAGTTGATCACTTATTTTCAGCCCATGGTGGGCTTGTTTAGTGATTATCGCTTATTAGCTGAGGCTAAACTTTCCTATCATTTAAATGCCTACCTAAGATGGAATTTAAGTATTGAATATCGATATGACCATATGCCACCAGTGGGGGTTCAACAGGGGGATCGGTTGATAAAACAAAGTATTTCTTGGGAATATTAACGTTCAGTGATGAGGACAGACTTTGTCAGACTAACGGTTAAGACGCTATAATCTATACCATGGTTATGATTAATGCCTTTGAGAAGACGTATGAGTCGGCCCATGAGAATATGGCCTATGATGAATTGCTTTTATATCAAGTAGAGCAGGCGCCTACACAAGGATATTTACGATTTTGGGAGAGTGATGAGTATTATATTGTCTTAGGTCATGCAAATCGTATTTCTGAGGAAATTAATAGGGTTCAAAATCAATTAACAATTACAAGAAGATGTACAGGAGGCGGGACTATTGTTCAAGGTCCTGGGTGTTTGAATTATAGTTTAATTATTCCTATTTCTGCATCGCCTTTGTTGAGAAATATTCAATCAACCAATCAATTTGTAATGGGGCGTCATCAGCAGTCGTTTCGTGATCATGGCCTTGAGGTTTCGGTTTGTGGGGTGACTGATTTAACCTTTAATTCTCGTAAGTTTTCTGGTAATGCTCAAAAGCGAATTCAAAATTCGATATTGTTTCATGGGTCTATTTTATATCAATTTGATCTGGATAAGATCTCCCGTTATTTGTCGTTTCCGCCAAAAGTCCCTGAGTATCGTCAAGGTCGAAGTCATGCGGAGTTTTTAGTTAATTTGCCATTGACTTCAGCTTGTATTAAAACGATTGTTTGCCAAGCTTGGGGCTGTAAAAATCGCTCAAGTATCATTCCTGATTTAGAGGTTTTTGAGCTCGCTAATCATAAATATTCTCAACAAAATTGGATTGAAAAATTCTTGTAAAATGGGGAGGCCATATATTTTAATTGATTTGGATGCTTGACATTGGTAATTTTACTTGATAATTTAAGTACATATTACGGTTACGTTTTCAATTGATATTCAATAGTGATTTTACTTGATTATCGAAATAGGTGAAATGAGATTGAAGATGAAAACTTAAGTTAATAAATTTACCTATTAACTTAATAACCAAAACAGAAAGAAAAGGAGCAATAAAAATGGCTATTGAATTTTACAATGTAAAAAAGAGAAAGAAAGTTCAGATTAATGAATCTGATGTTGAAAAGCAAGAATTTGTAAGAGAACTTCCAAATGGAAAAAGACAAGTTCGTTATGCGTTTCGTGCCAAAGATGACGATGGTACTTCTTTAACAAAATTTTGTAGCAAAGATGACTACGATAGAGTTAATGTTCCTGTAAGAAGCTAATTTAAACGATATAAGCTAAAGTTAAAAAAGCCTACCCAAGTAATTGGGTAGGCTTTTTTTTTGTTTTTTAATTAATGTCTTTCTTGAAAATGAAGGTCTCAGTTATATGGGATTTTTTCTTATCGAATAGCGATCTTTATGTTATACTTAAACCTGATTTAGTTTGAAAATTATATTATGATGGAGTGTAACATTGAGTAAGCAATCAAGTCCTGTAACATCAGGTGATAATATTTTATCCTCAATTTTTTTAACGGAAGAAGCTCAACATTGTATTGACTCTCTTAATTATTTACTAAAGTACAAGTCAGAGGAACAGGTCCAGGCATTAATGTCTCATATGAATGAGTTAGCTAGGGGAAAAGGGGTTCGTCCTCAAGAGAGCGTCAATACTCCTTATGTAAATACGATCCCTGTTGAAAAAGAACTTGATTATCCTGGTGATATGGAACTCGAACATGAGTTACTGAATATCATTAGATGGAACGCGATGGCCATGGTCGTGACGGCTAATCGCACTCATGATGGCCTTGGTGGTCATATCTCTTCATTTGCATCTTGTTCAAGTTTGTATGAGGTGGCCTTTAATCATATTTTTAAAGGGCCTGATGAAAATGGAATGGGTGATTTGGTTTTTTTTCAAGGGCATACTAGTCCAGGGAATTACTCTAGGGCTTTCTTGGAAGGCCGTTTAACGAAAGAGAAACTTTATCATTTTCGGCAAGAACTCGCTCCGGGTGGCGGGTTGTCTTCTTACCCACATCCTTATTTAATGCCTGACTTTTGGCAATTTCCTACGGTATCAATGGGCTTGGGTCCTATTATGGCCATTTATCAAGCACGATTCATCCGATATTTATCAGCCAGAGGCTTTATTAGTCATGAACCACGTGTTTATTGTTATATTGGTGATGGTGAATGTGACGAGCCTGAGACCCTGGGGGCCATTACCTTAGCGGCCCGTGAGAAATTAAATCATTTAACATTTATTGTTAACTGTAACCTACAACGCTTAGATGGCCCTGTAAGAGGCAATGGTAAGATGATACAGGAGCTAGAGGGCGTATTTAAAGGGGCAGGTTGGGATGTAATTAAACTCATATGGGGTGATTTGTGGGATGATTTACTTAAGTCAGAACACGCGGATGAACTTATTCAACGTATGGAGGAAGCGGTAGATGGAGATTATCAAAAATATGTGGTTTCTCCAGGAAGCTATATTCGACATCACTTTTTTTCTAAGTCGCCTATATTAAAAGAAATGGTTTCTCATCTGACCGATGAAGAGTTGAAACATTTGAATCGTGGCGGACATGACCCTAAAAAGATCTATAATGCATATATGGCCGCCATTAATGAGAAAAATGCACCGTCTGTGATTTTGGCTAAAACCGTTAAAGGATATGGCTTAGGAGAAGCGGGTGAAGGAAAAAATATTTCTCATCAACAAAAGAAGCTTAATGAAAAAGAACTGAGAGAGTTTAGAGAGAAGTTAAATATTCCCATTAGTGATGAAGATGTGGTTGATGCTCCCTTTTATCGACCTAAAGATTCAGACCCTGCCATTCAATATTTAAAGAAGCAACGAGAGAAATTAGGTGGGTATCTTCCCCAGCGAGATGATACATTTCATGCAATAGATCTTCCTGATCCAGATACCTTTACTCAATTTCTTGAGAAAAGTAAACAAAAGATGTCCACGACGATGGCGGTTGTTAATATCATGAGTAAATTGCTTCGTGATCCTAAGATAGGTAAACGGATTGTTCCTATTATTCCAGATGAGGCTAGAACTTTTGGAATGGAAGCGTTATTTCGACAAATTGGAATCTATTCATCTAAGGGCCAACTATATGAGCCGGTGGACTCAGAGACCTTACTTTATTATAAAGAAAGCAAAGACGGTCAAATATTAGAGGAAGGGATTAATGAAGCAGGATCCATGTGTTCCTTTATTTCTGCAGGTACTTCTCAGTCAACGTATAAAGAGACAATGATTCCATTTTACATTTATTATTCGATGTTTGGTTTTCAACGGATAGGGGATCTTGTTTGGTTAGCTGGTGATATGAAGTGTAAGGGCTTTTTGTTAGGCGCAACAGCCGGACGAACGACCCTTAATGGTGAAGGGCTTCAACATCAAGATGGGCATTCTCATATTATGGCTGCAACGGTTCCTAATTTAATGGCTTATGACCCTGCCTATCGCTATGAACTTGCGGTTATTATTAAGGATGGCCTTGAGCGTATGTATCAAAAAGGCGAAGAGATCTTTTATTATTTGACGGTAGGTAATGAGAACTATAGTATGCCTGAAATGCCGAAGGGGGTTGAAGAGGGGATTATTAAAGGCATGTATAAAGTCCGTAAAAGTAAAAAACGAAATTCCAATAAGAAGATACAATTATTGGGTAGTGCCGCACTATTAAAGGACGCCATTGTGGCGGCTGAACGCTTGGAAAAAGAGGAGAATATAAGTGTGGATGTTTGGTCTGTGACCTCTTATAAGCAACTTCGTTCCGAGGCATTATTGGCTCGACGATGGAACATGTTGAATCCAACCAAACCCCCTAGGCGATCTTATTTAGAGAAAATTCTTGAAAAAGAAACGGGGACTTTTGTTGCGGTTTCTGACTATATGAAATTGGTTCCGGATCAAATCGCACCTTGGGTGCCGGGTGGTTTATTTACCTTAGGTACAGATGGGTTTGGACGTAGTGATACCAGAGAAAATTTGCGGCGATTTTTTGAAGTTGATGAGGCCTCGATTATGATTGCATCGATGTATGCCATGCATTTAAAAGACCTTGTTTCGGCAGAAGCGGTCGCTGATTTAATTAAAAGATTAGGGGTGGACCCCGAAAAGGTGTTTCCAACATATGTTTAATATGATTGGGAATTACGAAAGGATGATTTATGGATATTAAACTACCAAATTTAGGAGATGGGATTGATTCTGGAACTGTATTAACGATTTTGGTCAAACAGGGCGATCAAGTTACACAAGAACAACCCATATTAGAGCTGGAAACGGATAAAGCAGTCGCGCCTATTCCATCCCCCATTGATGGGGTTATTGATCAGATATTAGTTAATGAAGGTGATGTGATTGCTGAAGGCAAAGTCATTATGAAAGCGGCCTCTGATGGGGTTGAGAGTGCTTCTGATGCGCCGGCTCCGGCTCCTGTAGCAGTTACACCAGCAAGCCCAGCTGTTTCGGTAGCGCCGGTAGCCCCGGTTCCCGTTGCCCCTGCGGCAGTGATTCCTTCAGGACAAAATCCGAATCCTGTGGCCAGTCCTTATATTACGAAACTGGCCTTTCAAATTGGTTTAGATTTAACACGTATCTCAGGATCAGGAAGAGGAAACCGGATTACGTTTGATGATGTTCGTTCATATATGGCCTACTTGCAGCAATCTAGCGTGACGTCTACTCAGACGCCCCCTGCAGTGACGGCTCCTACGCCAACTCCTAAACCCGTGATTGATTTTGAGAAGTGGGGACCTGTAAGACGGGAAAAAGCGTCATCTTTAAGGCAAAAAATAGCCTCCAACTTACAAGGGACATGGCAGAATGTACCTCATGTAACGCAATTTGGAAAAGTGAATATTACGGATTTGATGGCATTAAGAAAAAAATATAATCCTAAATATGAAGCAGAAGATGCCAAGCTAACGGTTACTCCGTTTATTTTAAAAGCCATTGTTGCTGCGTTAAAAGAGTTTCCAGTCTTTAATGCCAGTTATGATGAATCTACTCATGAAATTGTATATAAAGATTATTTTCATCTTGGGGTTGCAGTGGATACGGATGCGGGGTTAATTGTTCCTGTTATTAGAGATGTTGATCAAAAGTCATTAAAAGAACTCGCACAAGAGCTTAATGAGCTTGCTGAGTTAGCGAGAACCCGTAAAATACAACGTGATAGTCTTCAAGGCGGTTGTTTTACGTTATCCAACTTAGGAAGTTTAGGGGTAGGTGAGTTTACTCCGATTGTAAACTCGCCAGAGTTAGGGATACTTGGGGTTGGAATGGCTGAAAAAGTATTATATTTAGAAAAGAAAATAATTAAAAATAAATTAATGATGCCATTATGTTTATCTTATGATCATCGTATTATTGATGGGGGTGATGGGGCGCGGTTTATACAGACCTTGATCCAGAACTTATCGTCGTTTGATGAAGATTTGTTAAAGGAGATTTCAAAGAAAAATGGGTAAATTAACATGTGATTTGGTTGTTTTAGGTGCAGGCCCAGGTGGCTATGCGGCGGCATTTTATGCAGCAGACTTAGGACGTGAGGTTGTTTTAGTAGACTCTAGTGATCAATTGGGTGGCGTTTGTTTGAATCGTGGGTGTATTCCATCAAAGGCATTAATTCATGCCACGAGTCAAATTGATGCAGCAATGCACTCCCAAGATAGAGGGATTTCTTTTGGTGAGCCTACGATTGATTTGAAAAAATTGCGAGATTGGAAAAACAACATTGTGGGTCAACTTGGAAACGGTGTGAAGGCCTTGGCGAAGCAACGGGGTATTAAAGTGATTCATGGTAAAGGCTATTTTGAGGCAGAGAAAGAGCTTCGCGTTGAGCAACCAGGAGAGCAGCAGTTTCTTCATTTTAATCAATGTATCATTGCGGTAGGCTCTGTTCCCGCATTGCCTGCACAATTTGATTTGGGTAATAAACGAATTATGACATCAACAGAGGCCTTAGACTTAGAAGATATTCCTAAGTCAATGTTGGTAGTAGGCGCTGGGTATATCGGACTAGAATTAGGTTTTGTTTATGCATCATTAGGCTCAGAGGTCACCGTCGTAGAGGCCTTACCGGGTATGTTAGCTGGCGCTGATCCTGATTTGGTTAGACCGGTAATGAAAAAAGCGAAAGGCTCATTCAAGGATTTACGCTTTGATACTAAAGTCCTAAAAATGGCAACCAAAAAGAAACAAATTGAAGTGAGTTTTGAATCTGATAATGAGACAAATAAAGAATGTTATGACCGGGTTTTAGTAGCCATAGGAAGGCGACCTAATTCCATTGATCTTGGTTTAGATAATGCAGGTGTTAAGCAAGATGATAAAGGGTATATTTTAGTTGATGACCAACTTCAAAGTTCCAATCCTGATATTTTTGCTATTGGTGATATTATTGGAGGGACATTATTGGCCCATAAAGCGGCGAAAGAGTCACGAATTGCGGTTGATATTATTTGTGGCACTCCCAACCATGCGAAGAATGTCATGATTCCAGCCGTTGTGTTTACTCATCCTGAAGTTGCTTGGGTTGGTTTAACTGAAGTTGAAGCAAAAAATACAAATAAAAATGTTAAAATTGCTAAATTCCCGTGGACGGCTTCGGGTCGGGCAATGAGTATGGATGATACCGATGGATTGACGAAATTAATTGTTGATCCTGACACAAATCGCATTTTAGGAATGGGAATTGTGGGGCCTCATGCTGGTGAATTGATTTCCGAAGGGTCTTTGGCGATACAAATGGGTGCTACAGTTGAGGATTTGGCTGAGGTTGTTCATCCCCACCCAACCCTTTCAGAAACCCTTATGGAGGCTGCTGAGGCGCATTTGGGACATGCAACCCATATAATGCCAGCTAAGAAGCGGGCTACTGCCTCTTAGTTAGTTGCGATTGTAGTCGTCCTCAAGACGAACAATGTCATCTTCACCAAAGTAACTGCCTCGTTGGATTTCGATAAACTGAAGTGGGGTTTGATTGGGGTTTTCAATTCGGTGTTTTGCCTTTTGTGGGATATGGATTTGGTCGCCATCTTTTAATTGAATGGTTTTATCGTTAAGGGTGACGATCGCGTGCCCTTTGATGATGGTCCAATATTCTTCTCGTTGTTCGTGATACTGGTAACTTAATCTCTGTTTACCGTTGACGATAATATGTTTGACTTTACAAATGGGGGTGTCTAATAGGACATCATAATATCCCCACGGACGATTGTCACGGATTTCATTGATTTGTTGCTTCATCTTGGCTCCTGTTTGGAATTAATTAGTATAATGACAGCTCCTATTAGGCTTGTCAATTTTTATACTCAAAGAAAAGTGGTATCTCTTCTTAAAACAAGATATAATGGGTTCATTTAGTATGGGTAGGAGGAAATTCAATTGAAATCATTGATTCAAAAGAGTGTTACCTTAATATATGACTTCCCTAAATTCTCACTTACTTTCTTTTTTGGGTTCTTTTTTTTGGCAACCACTCAATTAACGCATATTGAGCTGGACTCATCATTAGAGAATTTTTTATATCCATCTGATCCGGCTAAGCAAGTCTATGACTCTTTTCGAGATGAATTTGGTCGTGATGAGCAGGTTATTATTTTATTAAAGCCTGATTCCTTATTTGATACTGATTTTTTAAGGACCTTGGTTGAGATTCATTATGAACTAGAAGAAAAGGTTCCCTATTTATCGGAAATTACCAGTTTGGTGAATGTGAGAGATATTCAATCTAAAAATGATGAACTTGTCGTTGATTCCTTGTTAGAGAATATCCCATCAACTGACTCTGAATTAAGACAACTAAAAGATAAGGTGATGTCTCATTCACTATATCAGCATTATTTGGTCTCAGAAGATGCTCAGTATACCGCTATTTTATTAAAAACGTCTGCTTATTCGTATGATGCGTTTTTAGGTGACGACATCAATGATTTTGAATCTCAATTGACAGATTCTAGTTTAAAAGATAAACGATTTATTTCGGATCGAGAAAATGCAGAGGTTGTTGATTCGATTCAATCGGTACTAAAGGCATATCAATCTGAACAATTAGACGTTTATTTGGCTGGGACACCGTATATGGTTGATGAGTTAAATTCATCCATGCAAAGTGATCTTCGTTTGTTTTTATCATTGGCTTTTTTGATTATTGGTTTGATTTTATGGATCTTGTTTAAGCGGTTTATTGGGATCTTTCTTCCTCTTTTAGTTGTTTTGTTCTCTTTGGTATTGACGATATCTTTTATGGGGTTTTTAGGGTTGCCTATCCAAATTATTACTCAAATTCTACCGTCTTTTTTGATTTGTGTTGGTGTTGCGGATGCCTTACATGTGTTGGCTGTCTTTTTTCGGGAATATGATCAAGGGTATTCTAAACGAGACGCCGTTTTGAAGGCGTTTCATCATTCTGGGATGCCGATTTTATTAACTACTTTAACGACTTGTGGTGGGCTTTTGGCCTTAATGAGTGCTGATTTGTTGCCCATCGCTGAATTGGGTTTTATTGCTGCCTCTGGGGTGATGCTTGCTTTTTTATTAACGGTTTTTTTAGTACCTTCTTTCTTAGCGATTTTGCCGGTGACAAGGCCAACACGTCAGCAGCAGATTCAAAATATGAGTCGCTTTTTAAGACAGATCGGTTTGTTTTCAGTTAGGCATTATAAGTCTATTCTTTTTGGTGTAGTTCTTCTTTTAATTTTGAGTGTTTTTGGGCTTAAGTCATTGCGATTTGCGCATAACCCTCTATCATGGTTTCAACCTGAGCATCATATTAGGCAGAATACACAATTAATTGATCAGTTCCTAAAAGGAAGTGTGGTGGCTGAGCTTTATATTGATACAGGGGTCCAGGATGGGGTGTATGACCCTCAGTTTTTAGAGAAGTTAGGTCAGCTTCATCACTATATGGAATCCGTTCGACAGGATAATATTGAGGTTTTTAAGAGCTTGTCTATTGTGACCTTAATTAAAGAGATTCACCAAGTTTTATTACCGTACTCTGAACGTTCATTTCCTAATACCAGTGAAGGGGTTGCCCAAGAATTACTATTATTTGAGACGAGTGGAAATAATGATCGTGATGTTTATATTGATGTGAATAATCAAAAGGTTCGTTTGACTGTGATGTTACCTTGGGTTGATGCGATGGCTTATACTCGCTTAATGGATGACATTACACCTGGGATTAATGATATTTTAGGTCCTGAATTACGGTATAATGTGACGGGATTAATGTCAATTTTGATGCAAACGGTGAGTAAGGTCATTACATCAATGGCTAAGAGTTATATTATTGCGGGAGTCGTGATTTCATTGTTAATGATGTTGTTATTACAACATGTGGGCCTAGGTCTATTAAGTATGATTCCTAATTTCTTGCCAATTATGTTTATTTTATCGATTATGGGAGTGCTGGGTATTCCTTTGGATTTATCGAATATTTTAGTGGGAAGTATTGCAATCGGGTTGGTGGTTGATGATACCATTCATTTTCTTTATCAGTATCGGGAACAATTTAATCGATATAAAGATGTTCCTAAGGCGATTGAAGAGACCTTGGTCCATTGTGGACAAGCGTTATTGTATACCACGATTATTTTGTCCTTGGCATTTTTTATATTTATGTTTGCCGATATGATTAATTTGATTCGATTTGGGTTTTTGACTGGCTTAACCATTATATTGGCTTTATTGGCGGACTTTATTTTAGTTCCGAGTATGTTAATGTTAGGCCATCACTTTAGAAAGCAAAGGAGTTAGAGAAATGCGTTACTTTACTTTACTGGTTTTAATACTACTTAATAGTAGTGTTATTTTTTCAAATTCCGTTAATTTAACTGCCAATGAGATTATGGATCAAGTGGATCAACGATCTGTGCCAGATACAATGACTGCTCAGATTCGTCTAACATTGATTAATAAGAAAAATAGGAAACGTGTTCGTCATCTTATGACGTATGCTAAGGAAATTGATCAGGATGACTATCAGGTTTTATTTTTTAGATCACCGGCGGATGTGAAGGGTACTGGGTTTTTAACCATTGATTATAATGACCCTCAGCGAGATAATGCGCAATGGTTATACTTACCTGCATTGCAGAAAGTGAAGCGTATAGCGACGACTGATCAACATCGAGATTTTATTGGCTCTGACTTTTCTTATGCGGATATTAGTGGGTTTGAATTGGATGATTATCAATTTAATCGGCTCTCTGATGTGACCATAAAATCAAAGAATATGAATACTTATCAAATTGAAGCGGTCCCTAATTCAGATGCTCTTATAAAGAGCTTGGGGTACCAACGGGTCTTATTATTTGTTGATTCTGAGTCTTTGATGATTGTTCGTGCTATTTACTATTTAAATAAACGTAATCATCGAAAATTATTTGATGTAAAGAAACTTGAGCAGATTGACGGTTATTGGCTAGCAACACAATTATTGATGTTAAGTAAGGAAGGATCAAGGACGACTCATCGGTCTATATTGGTTCAAGATCAAATTGTACTTAATCAAGCGATTCCAGATCATTTTTTTACGACTCAATATTTAAAAGAGCGCCTATAAAAAAAAACGCCCTGATCTTTTTATTAGATCAGGGCATTTAATGACTGGATTAGTTTGGCTTGCTTACCACTCTAAACTGCCTGTTTGGTATTCCCGAACAGTTCCTTCAAAGAAGTTTACTTCAATCATATTACCTTGTGTGAATTGATCGATCCAAGGAAATGGGTTTTCACTGTTCCATTCTTTTTCTAAGCCGATGGCTTGAAGTCGGTTATCACCAGTAAATTGTAAGTATTCTCGAAGTTTGTCTGGTGTTAGGCCTAAAATTCCGTCAGCTAAACAAGAGGCACCCCAAGAGTATTCAAGCTCAACAGAGGCTTTAACATTATCTCGGATTCTTTGTTGGAATGCTTCAGTCCATAGCTCAGGTTGCTCTTCTTTAATGGCGTTTGTGATATGAATAAATAATCGCAGATGCATATCTTCATCTCGATTAATAAATTGAATCATTTCGGCACTACCTGGCATTTTATTGTTTCGTTTGAGGACATAAAAAATAAGAAATGCAGAGTAAAAATATATCCCTTCTAAGATGATATTGCCGACACATGCTTCCAAAAACATTTGGTCATGTTCAAAGGTACCCGTTTCAAATGTAGGAGATGCAATTTTACTGGTTGCCTTTAAAACTTCTTGGTTTTTTTCATATAAATTTTGATCTGAGCGGTATAAGCCATACACCTCTTCGGGCTCTAGTGATAAGGCCTCGATCATGGTTGCATAACTTTGAACGTGTAAGGCCTCTTCATAGGTTTGTCGAACAACCGCTAGCGTAACTTCCGGGCTGGTGATATGTCGGATAATATTACATGCCAAATTATTGGTTTGTAATCCATCTAGATTAGAGACAAATGCCAAGCTTCGTTGGTAAACTTCTCTTTCTTGTGGGGTCAATTCGCTGTCGCTTTTCCACATGTCTACATCGGCTTGCATGGAGACTTCTTGTGGGACCCAATTGTTTTTTATCATTTTTTCGAATAAATCATATGCCCATGGGTGTTTAAGGGGGCTTACTTGCATTAAGCCATCGTCATAGCCATTAATAACGCGTCGTTTATTAATGATTTCAGTGTTACTCATTTTGCTTTCACTGAATTCGTCTTGAAACATCCCTTTTTTACTTTCGGTGGTCATTATTATCCTCTCTTTTTCTTTTTTTTTAATTCAACAATTATTATCTCATGTTTTTTGTGTTGCGGAAAGTTAATAATTAATGAATGGGTTAATTAAAGATATCCAATTTAAAATAGCTAAGAGGCCCGTTTTCATTAAATGAAATACCGATACCAGGGACTGTTGTGATGTTGTTGCCTAAAATGCTCTCTACACTTAATTCAACGCCGAAGACTTGTTTTAATTGTTGGTACTTTGAGTTACTAAGATTACGATAGAAAAGGGTGATGAAGCTTTCTTGGTTTCGTAGTGCAATAATGGGATATAGGGAAAATGATTTTTTTGAAATGGGACGTGTTATATGGAGGTCTAATTGATTGGCGCTTTTTAATATTAATATGGTTTCTGGATCTAGTTGATATTCGCTGTTGTAGTTGCGTCTTTGCTCGAAAGTGACTTGGGCTTTGAATTGACGGGTTATGGCAGATATATCTGCGTTGATTAGGGTTGTTGAGCGGTCTTGAATGTTATTTTTAATACTAAAAATACTACGTAAAAATGGGCGTTCCCATGTACCTTCGATACCGATTAGTGAGGGTGCTAAAGATTGGATTGAGTGCGTAAGGGAGAACGCAAAGTCATTTTTTAAATATATGGGAAATAGGGTGTTGATTGTAGTCACGCCTTTGTAGTATTCAGACGCGATTTTAGCGGGGGAGAAAAGGCGTGTACTTAGTGAGGCATTTAAGGATTTGTTGTCGCTAAACATATTAGTCAAGGAGATTGAGTAATTAACGAGGCCAAGAGGGTCATTCCCAGCGATTAGACTAGGTAGTAGTTTAGTATGAGGTGATTTTAGTTGTTTTATATTTGTTTTAAGGCCGTCTAGCAATACTGACTCTTGAAATGATGATGGGATGGTTTCTTTCTTATATGGGAGGTGCTTAATTGAATTCTTTTGGGTCTTTGGATGAGGGTGTGCGTATAGGCTTGAGCCTGTTCCGGTTAGTTGGACATGGTAAACTTGCTTATTAAATACTAGCCCTAGATGATTGTATGTATTTAAGGAGATTGGGGTTGCGTTGTTTTTCTTGGGTATCCATTCATATATATGTCGACTATTTTGGGTATTGAGTAAAAAAGTGAGTCCATTTTTTGAAAAGTGTAGGTGAGAGAGTTTTTCTGGTCGTTGAAAGACAGGCGTTAGTTCTTTGGTTTCTAGATCTAATTGATAGAGATTCCAAGATTCGTTTTTGAATTTAGCGGTACAGTAAATGTGGTCCTTATATTGTCGAAGTTCAGCTATATGGCCCTTAATGCTGGTCAGTGCTCTGCTTTTTTCTTGACTGAATAAATAAAAATCAGTCTGTTGTTGATAATGGGAGTAGCGACTATAAAGGATATCTCCATTCTTTTTAGGAATAAATTGAGTGATTGGTCCTGTTAATAAGGTGTTGCTTTGATAGTTGTCTAGTGTAAGGCTATTCAGTTGATGGACACTACCTTTGCTGTTCTGAGTGATGTTTTTAAAATAGAGTCGTGTGTCTTCAGTTAGAAAATATAAGGTGTTATTTTGAATTTGGGGTGGGCTTTTAATTGGGCTATTGGTTTGGTAAATGACTTTGTGTGTCTTTGTGTTAGGGGTGTATCGGATGATTTGGGTGTAAGGGTAGTCCTCAAATGGGGCACTAACGTGTATTTGATTAACAATTAAGTATAAGTGATTTAAATGGGGGGTTATAAATTGGATCTGTCCATTTATATTTAAATGAAGATCACCTAATGCTTGTGCTTTAGATTGTTTGTTTTGTTCATTGTTAATAAAGTCTTTATAGAGTTGAAAAAAAGGCTTTTTAAAGACTTTGTTACTAATGTATTCACTGCCAATACTGGGAAATAAGATTCCTAATGGTGCTAAAATATGTTTGCTGCTTTCACTGATATATTGATCAATATGATCTTCTGAGTAGGTGTCAGTTAAATACTGCATAAATAGACTGCCGTAGATATAGGCGATGGATCCTTGTAAGTGATGGTGATAAGGTGAGTCGAGTTTAGTGTAAGGGATGGTCTTATTGTCTTTAATATGTGCATTTAATACGGCTTGGTAATAGGGGCTGTTTAATCGTCCTTCGTAAGGGTCAAAAAATGATTCTTTTTTGACTGCTACGCCTTCAATGAGCCATCGATTATTGTAAAGATTAGGGTGGAAAAAATCTGAGAATATCCTTGTGAAAAATCGAGGTATATAGCTGCTGCTTGACATGTGTAAGGCATGGGTTAGTTCATGAATACTGAGTAAACGATTAAAGTTTTTATACTGACTTAAGGTGCTCCAAGATGGCGGGGCATGGGTGCCCATTTTTAATTTAATGGGTGGGGCCATTGCTGCGCCGTTAACCGTCATTCCATAGTCTTCTAGGACAACACTTGTTTTTTGGGGAAGATAAATGGGGGTGTTTAATAAACGGTTATAGTATGATTCCAAGTGAAAAAGGGTGTCCCATGCCTGCAGGGCTTTTTCTTTTGTAAAGTAAATTTGAAAGTGTTCGGATTCTATCGCCTTCCATTCTTTGAGGGTTTGAATGTTATTAGTAGCGCTGAGGGTAGGGGTGCTAATGACAATTAAAATAATAAATTTGAGTATTAATAGAGGGGGTTTCCATGGGCGCATAGTTCACTCCAAAGGGGCTTGTTTATAGATAGGGTGATTCAATATAATTGACCTTATATCATTTGAATATAAGGATGAATATTAGTATCTATAGTGCCTATTATAGTACAAGTCAACCATTGAAAAATAAAGGATTAATTTTGGTTTTTTTCTTCTTTGCTTAGTAATAAATAATCAATGGCCAATTTTCCAGACCCAAAGATTGATAAAATTACTAATAGAAATAAGACTAAGATGGTGAATTCAAGGTTTTCTGAAAGGCTATTAAATCCTTCAGATATGTGAACAAAGAAGATGGCCCCTAATAAAACAGGGATTTGGATGATACATGCGATTCTAGATAATAGCCCAATGATCATTAAGATGCCTCCACAAATATGAGAGAAGACAATGTAGTGCATAATGGCAACTAGAATAAACTTGTCATGCCAGCCTGAAAGGTAGCTCATTAAGAACTCAGGGTTATTAAAAAACAAAACCCCTTTAAATAGTAAGCCTGCGCCTAGATAGATTCGTATTAAATCCATGGCCATACTAGGACTTGAAAGTGTCTTTTGGATTTTAGAAATGGGATTACTCATTTTCACTCCTTTTTCTTTCTTATATAAATACCTACCCACTTTTGAATGAGTTTAAACATGTGAAATTGAATTAACTTAATAATAGCATGAATGATATGGGTTATGGGGGAGTTAATTTGTATGGTTAATATTTAGATTGTATTTATTTGCTATGGGATTGACTTTGTTATTGAATTTAATGATTCAATTTAATTAGGACTTCCGATTTGAATTGTTCAACATTGCTTTTTTTATATTTTAGTCTTGTGATTAATCATCGCTAATCTTGTTGTCAGAGTGATTTTTAAATGGTATAGTTGATTTAGCATCATAATAAAAGACTATCTTGGTAAGGCTTATATAAAGATTAATAATTTAAACATATGAACTCATTGCGCGTTGAGATTCAATTGCATATTTCGAAGAAAAAGCAATTGATGTTATATACAAAATTTTACTTTGATGATAATCCGGTCCCTTTAAATTGGGGAGCGCTTTTGAAGTTCATCTATCATCATGAAAAAGCATTGACTGAGAAAGAATTAGATTTTTGTTATGCGGTGGGTAAAATGATCAAAAAATTACCGTCTTTTCATCGTGTGCCTTATGGGGTGATGAATGATGAAGATATGGCTTTTTTTATTCATCATGCCGTTGAAAAAGAGATCCCTTTATATTCGATTAAGTCTCGATCTTTGATTAAGGTAGATAGCTTCATTCCAATTACGATTACGGTTTATCAAAAAGGAGCGGGGATACGTTGTCGACTCCAACAACGTCATGAGTGGTTTAAAACACCACCAAAATGGTTTATTTTTGAATGGAAAAAGAATCGATATTGGATGTCATCTCAGTTGATTATCCGTCATATTACACAGCCGATGGATCACTTGATTACCCAACTATTGGATTATCCTGAAATGATTATTCCTAAAAAGAAAATCCCTTCATTTATTAGGACTTATTATGAGCCCCATAAAAAACGCTTTCATTGGCAAATTCAAACGGACTTAACACGACTAGTGCCTCAGAAAATAACACCTGTTCCGATTTTAGAAGTTAATTATGTGGATCCGATGTTAATGCTTGCTATTAAATTTCAATATGGCAATATTCGTATTGAAGGGGATTATGACGAGAAGTATATTAATGACCAAGAGACCAATACTCAATATATGAGAGATAAGAAGAAAGAGACCGAATTTCAATCTCAGCTAATGGATTTATTTACAGAATATGAATTGCCCTTTATGTTGGAAGATCCCGGTCATATTGGATTCTTTTTTGATAAAGTAATTCCGCAATTAGAATCAAAAAAGTGGACTGTTCATTCTAGCGTAGAGGATTTTAATGTTAAAACAGCCCCCTCTGAACTATGTTTTCAGTTAGGCTCTGAAGGCAAGGACTGGTTTCATTTTGAACCGAACGCAACGTTGGACGGTCAGGTGGTTTCATTGCAAGAGATGGCCGCTTTGATGATCAAGTATAAGGGCTTTGTTAAAACCAAACGTGGCTTTGTTAAGCTTTCTGATGACACCCAAAACGCCTTGTCTTGTTTAAGTAAAATGGGGGCTTTAAAAGCGAATCAAACGTTTAATAAAGTTCAAATTATGCCATTTTTATTGGGAAACCAAGCAAAGGGTACGAGTCCAGAGGCGTCTGATTTGGTGGATCGACTATCGGATATTACTGTTCCAGATAAGGCCGTTATTTCAAAGGATTTTAATGGCACCTTACGAAACTATCAAAATGTAGGCGTTAAATGGATACAATTTTTATATAAAGGCGGTATGGGTGGCGTATTGGCAGATGATATGGGGCTTGGTAAGACGGTCCAGGTATTGGCTTTTTGTAGCTCTGTTCAATCAGATCAACCGATTTGTATTATTGGTCCCACTAATGTTTTATATAATTGGCAGACTGAAATTGAACGGTTTTTACCGGATAAAAAAGTTTTGGTGTATGCAGGTGCCCAACGGCATCAGAATAAACATAAACTTGAAACGGTTGATTTTGTGGTTACCTCTTTTGGTGTTGTTAGAAATGATATAGATGTGTTTTCATCGGTGAGTTGGGAAGCGGTCATTGTGGATGAAGCACAATTTATGAAAAATCCACAAGCTCAAATTTCTAAAGCAATGAAACTATTGCAGGGCAATTTTCGCTTGGTGATGACGGGGACACCCATAGAGAATCAATTAAGTGATATATGGAATTTATTTGATTTTGTGATGCCGGGTTACTGTGGGCTTCAAAGTCAATTTGAAGAACAACTTAGTGTCTCTAATGGCCAATTAATTAAAACCCGTATTAAGCCGTTTTTGCTTAGACGAGAGAAAAAAGATGTGTTAGATTCGTTACCTGAAAAAACAGAAATGATGATTCGCTGTGACTTAACAGATGAACAGCAGCAGTTATATCAAACCGTATTAGAGGTGGCCAAGAAAGGGATTCAAAATGCCCAAGGTAAGCGTGATACGATGCATGTGTTAACTGCACTTTTAAAATTAAGACAGGTTTGTATACATCCTCGTTTAGTGAAGGAATGGGGTGAACAAGACTTACCGTCTGCTAAATTTGAATTTTATAAGGAAAAATGTTTGGCACTCATTCAAATGGGGCACAAAGTGGTGACTTTTACTCAATTTAGTCAAATGCTTGATATTTTGGAAGAATGGCTTATTACTCAAGATATTTATTTTGAACGTATTGATGGCTCAGTGACTGGAAAGAAACGCATGGATGCGATTGAACGATTTCAAAAGTCTGATCGCCCTGGAGTGTTTATTATTTCTTTGAAAGCGGGTGGCATTGGGATTAATTTAACCAGTGCGGATTATGTGATTCATTTTGATCCATGGTGGAACCCTGCTGTTCAAGCCCAAGCAACGGATCGGGTTCATCGATTAGGTCAAACGAATAAAGTGATGGTGTATAATCTGATTTCAGCTGGGACGATTGAAGACAAGATTCATAGTTTACAAGAAGAAAAGAAATCATTAATTGATCAAATTATCGATGTTGAAAATGCGGAAGATAAAACCATTGATATTGATGAAATGAAGCGATTTATATTAGACGCCTAAGTGGGCCTAAGAAAAAGATCCCTTTATTTTGATAGGCAGCTTACACGCAATTGCGATATCAATTTCTGATAGAATTTGACTTGCTTGATATTGATTCATGGCTTGTGAGATGGCCTTGACTTGATTTTCAGATAGTAGATGGGATGGGATCTCAGAAAAGACACGTTTTACTTGGCTAATGGTATAAACTTGCTTATGAATGAATTGGGCTTGAAAAAGGCCATTCAGTTTTTTTAATAGACTATGACTATTATGATCAGGGCTGACAAGGGTGAATATGAAGGGTTTGTTAAAAATTATGAACTCATATCCGAATGTGTATTGCCCTGTGTGTTGTGGCATGATCTGGATTTCATGGGCGTCATGATTCTTATTTGCTTTGATTTTTATATGATCATGTATAAAGTTTAATAACTGGATTGAGGGATGATTGATATGAATACGGGTCTTTTTATTGTTGGGTTCAGATAAACAGATGAGATGCCAAAATAGATTGGTAGACGCTATTGCTTTTGAAGAGTCTGGGTACTTGTTATTTTGAAATAGCTCATGGCATTGTGCCATTATATTAAAAAAGAGTCCTTTTTTAATATGTGCAAAGTGCTGAATAAAGAACTGATATGCCTGATGAATGTGTTCGATTGAGTAACATGACTTTCTATCTTGAATGCGCCTTGCTAATGTGGGTTGAAATAAGGCCAATAAATCCTTGGTGCTTTGTGTGGTTATTTGCGTATTAATAAGTGCGTTGCAATTGATGTTGATCATGACACGATGACGCTCCTTTTTTATGGTTTCTTACTTAGTTAACGGACGGGTTTGTTTAAACATTTCAATCTGCTGGTGCGTTATTTTGCTTTGCTATAAAATAAACCTATGATTCGATTGCTTTTGGTATTTTTTTTGTGCTTATTGATTCAGTATTTGGGCGATGAAAATCGAATTTTTGCGCGGAGCTTATCTCCTGATTTAAAGCCTGGGGCCTTGGTGATTATGGGGGTTACGGATCCGCCTCCTTTACCTGAGCCTTTGCTTCGCTTTATTCAAACCCAGCATATTTCGGGTGTTTTGCTATTGGGTCGCCATTATCGGGATCCTGATAAGGTGAAACAAGTCTCCACTCAACTTAATCAACTTCTAGAGGTGGTTCCGCAATTGTCCCCATTATGGATCGCTGTTGATCAGGAAGGGGGGCGTATCTCTCAAATTCGATCGCCGAGCCTTAAGGCGCCATCTCTGGAGACTTTAGGGGAGATAGGCAGCATTGAGTATGCCTTTGATGTGTCAATGAAGTTAGGCCGTGAATTGAAACGATTGGGGGTTAATTTGAATTTTGCTCCGGTCTTGGATGTGATGGGTACGACTTATAGTTCGGTCTTAGATCAACGCCAAATTTCAACGGACCCTTTAATGGTGTCATTAATGGGAAAAAAAATCATTCAAGGCTTTGAAGCAGCTGGAATTGCGAGTACGGCCAAGCACTTTCCAGGGCATGGAGAAACGGCCTTGGACTCTCATCATCAACTTCCGATTGTGTATACAACACGTACTGAATTGGATAAACGGGCATTACGACCTTTTTATGCGGCCATTGATGCGGGGGTTCCTTTCGTGATGATGTCTCATTTGAAATATGTGGACTTGGATCCTATATATTCGGCAAGTTTATCATCACGGCATATTCAATCGTTATTGAAATCAGAAATGGGCTTTACAGGCTTGGTGATTACCGATGACTTAAGTATGAAATCGATTACTACTCAATATGGATTAGGTAGGGCAGCGGTTTTATCTTTAAATGCAGGTGTTGATGTAATTTTAACGACTGACCGCTTATCTAAGGTTCGTGTGATGTTGGAAGAGATATCCTTGGCCATTGAATCCGGAGAGCTTGATGTTATGGATTTAAATCAACGGCTGCATAATCAAGCCCAATTAAAGCGTCAATATATTGATCATTCATATTTTGATATGTAAATTTATTTTTATTATTTTTTTTGAGCGTATTTTTATATGAATATAATTGTTTGGTTTGCATTGATATTTTGTTTTTTTTATTAAATATGTTTTTTTTTGCTTATAAATTTATATGATCTAAATTTTATTATAATTTTTTTATTGTAATTTTATTAATCTTATGTTAATATGTGCCTTCAATAAGGAGGTGAAAATATGAAAAAAGTAATTTTAGGAATTGTATTGAGTGTTCTTTTGAGTGCTTCGGCCTCATATGCTAAGAATGTTCAAGATTCTAAATTTCAACTATCATTTGGTGGGTTTTCTTTTGTAAAGAAAAATGAAAATAATGAAATCATTGGGTATCGTGGTATTAATACAGCCATCGGATATACAAGTATTTCTTACCTAAGTCCTTTAGTTGTTAATGAATTCAACCCATTTTGGAGTTGGGGAACAGGATTACTTGTACTACCTTATATTGGTGCAGGTGTTGATTATGTTCTTGATAATGGAGTGTTTGTGCGTGGAGGTATTATATATCTAAGCCCCTATGCTTCAGTTGGATTTACATTCTAATTTGAGAAATTAAAGTAGTGCGGTCTTATTTGTTGATGGTTTTCACAGATTTGACGGCGCTATTTTTTTATTTCTTGG